>JBDIBE010000133.1:0-8203 GCA_039812785.1 Thermoanaerobaculia bacterium
CCGCGCTCGGCGCGCTCGACGCGGGGCGCCGGGAGCCGCACGCGGCGGGCGAGATCGTCGACCTGCTCGCCGCGCGCGGCTTCGCGCTCGGCCGCGTCGAGGTCGGGGCGCTCGTGCCGCGCCTCGCCGAGTGCGAGCTCGTCGAGCGCGACGGCGACCGGATCCGCTTCCGCAGCCCGGTCGACGCGCGCTTCGTCGCGCGACACCGCCCGCTCTCGGAGGAGGCCGCGTCCGGCGCCGAGGTCATCGGCCCCTACGAGGTCCTCGCGACGATCGGCTCGGGGGGGATGGGGACGGTCTACAAGGCGCGGCGGCTCGACACGCGGGCCCTCGTCGCGCTGAAGGTCGTCCACCCGCACCTCCTCTCGACGCCGGAGATGCGGAGGCGGTTCGTCCGCGAAGGCGAGATCGGCGTGAGGATCTCCCACCCCGGCATCGTCCGGTTCCTCGAGCGGGGCGAGGCGGCCGGGCGCGCCTACATCGCGATGGAGTACCTGCCGGGGAGGACGGTCAAGGACCTCGTCCTCGCGCACGGTCCGCTCCCCCTCGCCTTCTCCGTCCGCGTCGCGCGCGACCTCGCCGACGCCGCGGCCGCGCTCCACGCCGCGGGGGTCGTCCATCGCGACTTCAAGAGCGAGAACGTCGTCGTGTCGCCGTCGGGCGCCGCCCGGCTCCTCGATTTCGGCCTCGCGCAGGTTGCGGGCGTGAGCCGCCACACCGTCTCCGGCAACATCGTCGGCACGCCCGACTCGATGTCCCCCGAGCAGGTGCGCGGCGAGCCCGCGGGGCCCGAGGCCGACGTATGGGCGCTCGGTGTCGCCCTCTACGAGATGCTCTCGGGAATCTCGCCGTTCCACCGCGACGGGGCGATGGCGACGTTCAAGGCGATCCTCGAGGAGGCTCCGATCTCGCTCCGGATCGGCCGGCCCGACGTCCCGCTCGAGCTCGACACGCTCGTCCTCGACGCCCTCGAGAAGGAGCCCGCCGACCGGCCCGCCGGCGCCGCGGCCTTCCGCGACGCCCTCGCCGCGCTCCTGCCGTCGCTCCCGGCCGAGCCGCTCCCGGAGGGCTTCTTCGCGGACACGCCCTCCGACGGCCCTCCCGAAGAGAGCGCGCCGACCCGGGCGCTCGGGCTTCGGCCCTCCCGCGACGAGGCGTGACAAGTCGCCACACTCCGCGCATTCCGGCCTCGAAAACGCGATTCGCTCCGCTAACATCCGCCGCGGTATGCGGCTCCCTCCTCCCGGGGCACGCACCCTCCGGGTGCCCCTTCTCCTTCTCTCCCTCCTGTCCGCCGGCGTCGCCCGCTCCGACGACGCCCCCCTCACGATCGACGAGGCGGTCCGCCTCGCCGTCACGCGGAACGAGCGCGCCCTCGCCTCCGGCGAGCGGCTCGCGGCCGCCGAGGCCCGCGTCACGAAGGCACGCGCCTTCTTCTTCCCCGACGTCGAGGTCTCGGGCGCCTGGACCCACCGGCCCTACGAGCGGACGACGACCGTCGGCGGCGAGTCGGTCGTCCTCTCGAAGTACGACGCCTTCAGCTCGACCTTCACCGCGAAGCAGGTCGTCTTCGACGCGCGCGCCTTCCCGCTCCTCAAGCAGACGCGGAGCGAGCGCGACGCGGCCCGCTTCGAGGCCGCCGAGCAGCGGCGCCTCGTCGCGTTCGACGCCTCGGCCGCGTTCCTGATGGCGCTCGGCTACCAGCAGGTCGCCGCGGCGGCCGACCGGCGCGTCGAGCTCGCCCGCCAGACGCTCGCCGACGCGAGGGCGCGCTTCGACGCGCAGATCGCGAGCTCGAACGACGTCACCCGCGCCGAGCTCGAGGTCGCGAGCGCGGAGCGCGAGGCGACCCGCGCGCACAACGAGGAGGAGACGTCGCGGCTCGCCCTCGCGAACCTCCTCGTCGCCCCCGTGCCGGCGAGCCTCGAGGTGCCGACGCGGCTCCTCGCCCCGCCGCCCGAGCTCGGGGGCGGCGACGCCGGCCTCGTGGAGAAGGCCCGGGCCCTCCGCTTCGACGTCGCGGCGCAGAAGAAGCGCGCCGAGGCGCTCGTCTGGTACGCGAAGGAGCCCGCGAGCCGCTTCCTCCCGAGCCTCGTCGGCCGGGCCGACGGGAGGTGGACGAACGAGGCGGGCCTCTCCGGCAGGAACACGACCTGGACCTACGGCATCGACCTCTCCTGGTCGCTCTTCGACTCGACGATCTCGATCGCCGACACCCGCGAGCGGAAGGCCCTCGCGCGCGCCTCCTCGCTCGAGGCGCAGCTCATCGAGCGCTCCGTCGAGCTCGACGTGAAGACCGCCCTCGCGAACCTCGCGAACGCCCGCGCCGCCGTGGCGCAGGCGGGCGTCGCCCTCGAAGCGGCGCGGAAGAACGCGACGGAGACGAGCACCCTCTACCGCGAGGGGCTCGCGAACGCCCTCGCCGCCGCCGACGCGAACCAGAGCCTCTTCGAGGCGGACGTCGCCCGGACGCGCGAGCTCTACGCGCTCGGCGCCGCCGTCCTCGACCTGTACGCCGCCCAGGGCCTCGACCCCGAAGGAAAGGAGCCTCTCCCGTGACGAACCGACGCGTTCCCGTCCTCGCCCTCGCCGCCGGCGCCGCGGCGTTCGCCCTCTCCTGCTCCGGCGGGGACGCGGGCAAGGGAGGCGGCAAGGGAGGCGCGATCGCCTTCCCCGTCGAGACCGCCGTGGTGAAGAGCCGCCCCGTCGAGTACAGCATCACCGCCGTCGGCTCCGTCGACGCGTTCGAGAAGGTCCAGGTGACGGCGCGCGTCGCCGGCGTCGTCGAGCAGGTGAAGTTCGTCGAGGGGGAGACGGTCGAGGCCGGGACCCCCCTCGTCGAGATCGAGCTCCGCCGATACCAGCTCTTCGTCGAGGCCGCCCGGGCGAACCTCCAGAAGGCCGAGGCCGCGAAGGCCGACGCCGAGGCCGCCCTCGCCCGCCGCAGGGCCGTCGTCGAGAAGAACCCGGGCCTGATCCCGGGCGAGGAGATCGCCACCTTCGCCACGCGCGTCCAGACGGCCGCGGCCGACGTCGCGCAGGCGAGGTCGGCTCTCGACCAGGCCGAGCTGAACCTGCGCGACGCCTTCGTCCGCGCCCCGGTCTCGGGCCGGATCGAGACGCGGACCGTGACGACGGGCCAGTACGTCTCCCCCGGCGGCGTCCTCGCGACGCTCGTGCAGCGCGACCCGCTCCTCCTCCGCTTCCAGGTCCCCTCCGAGGAGGCCCGGAGCCTCCGGCCCGGCCTCGTCGCGCGGTTCCGGGTCCCGGGCGACGCGACGGAGTTCACGGCGCGGCTCACGCACGTCGCCGGCGCCGCCGAGGCGAGCTCCCGGATGGTCGCCGTCACCGCGCAGGTCGACGACCCGCGCCGCGCGCAGCTCCGGCCGGGGGCCTTCGCCGACGTGCGCGTCCCGGTGGGCGGCCCGTCGCAGGCCCCCGTCATCCCGCAGACGGCGATCCGGCCCAGCGAGAAGGGCTTCCTCGCCTTCGTCGTGGAGGACGGGAAGGCGCGCGAGCGCGTGCTGACCCTCGGCCTCAGGACGACCGAGGGCCTCGTCGAGGTCCGCGCGGGCCTCGCGCCGGGCGAGCAGCTCGTCGTCCGGGGCGCCGAGGCGCTCCGGGACGGCCTTCCCGTCACGGTGAGCGCGCCCGGCACGGCGCCGGCGGCCCCGTCGCGCCCGGAGGCGCGCGGATGAACATCACCGAGGTCTGCATCCGGAGGCCCGTCCTCGCCTGGATGCTGATGGCGGCGACGATCGTCTTCGGCGGCGTCGCGCTCTCGCGGATCGGCATCAGCCAGTTCCCCGACGTCGACTCCCCGACGATCTCCGTCTCCGTGACGTGGGAGGGAGCCGCGCCCGAGGTCATCGAGCACGACGTCGTCGAGCCCCTCGAGGAGGCGGTCATGCAGGTGGAGGGGATCAAGACCCTCACCTCCTCCTCCCGGCAGGGCTCGGCGAACGTGACGATCGAGCTCGACATCAGCCGGAACATCGACCTCGCCCTGCAGGACGTCCAGACCAAGGTCTCGCAGGCCCAGCGCCTCCTCCCGCGCGACATCGACCCGCCCGTCATCTCGAAGTCGAACCCGGAGGACAACCCGATCCTCTGGATCGGCCTCTCCGGCCCGTTCCCCCGGCAGGTCATCGCCGACTACGCCCGCTACCGCGTCAAGGAGCGCTTCCAGACGGTCCCGGGCGTCGGCGAGGTGACCATGGGGGGCTACCTCGACCGGAACGTGAGGATCTGGGTCGACGCCGACAAGCTGAACTCGAAGGGGATGACGGTGACCGACGTCATCGCGGCCCTGCGGCGCGAGCACGTCGAGCTCCCGGCGGGCCGCCTCGAGACCGAGGGGCGCGAGATCAGCGTGAGGGTCATGGGCGAGGCGCTCGACCTCGCGACCCTCCGGAAGATCTCGCTCCGCGACCTGAACGGCGCGCCGGTCTACCTCGAGGACGTCGCCCTCGTCGAGGACGGCTTCGAGGACGAGCGGCGCATCGCCCGCGTCAACGGCGCCCCCGCCCAGGGCCTCGGCATCCGCAAGCAGCGCGGGTCGAACGCCGTCGCGGTCGCGAACGGGGTCAAGGCGGCGATGGCCGAGATCCAGAAGACCCTTCCGCCCGGGATGGAGGTCGGGATCAACTTCGACTCGACGACGTTCATCGAGGACTCCGTCCACGAGATCCAGTTCGAGATCCTCCTCTCCGTCGTCCTGACGGGGCTCGTCTGCTGGATGTTCCTCGGGTCGCTCTCCTCGACGCTGAACGTCGTCCTCGCGATCCCGATGTCGCTCCTCGGCACGGTCGCGTTCATCTTCTTCGCCGGCTTCACGCTGAACACCTTCACGCTCCTCGCGCTCGGCCTGGCCGTCGGGATCGTCGTCGACGACGCGATCATGGTCATGGAGAACATCTTCCGGCACTTCGAGGAGGGGAAGGACCGGGTGACGGCCGCCCGGGAGGGGACGGGCGAGATCACCTTCGCGGCCCTCTCGGCGACGATCGCGATCATCGCCATCTTCATCCCCGTCGTCTTCATGAAGGGCGTCATCGGGAAGTTCTTCCTCCAGTTCGGCGTGACGCTCTGCGTCGCCGTCGCCCTCTCGTACGTCGAGGCGGTCACGCTCGCGCCGGCCCGCTGTGCGCAGATCCTTAAGTCGGGAGAGGTGGAGCGGGGCGGCCTCGGCGGCCTCGTCGACCGCGCCTTCGACGCCCTCGCGCGCGTCTACGCCCGCGTCCTCGGGAAGGGGCTCGAGCACCCCGTCGCGGTCCTCGTCTCCGCCACCCTCCTCCTCGGCGTCGCGTTCCTCGTCTTCCGCGCGCTCCCCTCCGAGTTCGTCCCATCGCAGGACCAGGGGCGCCTCATGCTCCGCGTCCAGACGGCCGTCGGCTCCGACATCCGCGAGACGGACGCCCTCTTCCGGAAGGTCGAGACCTACCTGACGGCGCGCCCCGAGGTGACGCGGTGCTTCAGCGTCGTCGGCGGCATGGGCGGCGGCGTCAGCGGCGGCATCGTCTTCGTCTCGATGGTCGACAAGCGCGACCGGAAGCTCTCCCAGGCCGAGTTCGCCGCCCAGATCCGAAAGGAGCTCAACTCGTACCCCGGCGTGCGGGTCGTCGTCCAGGACCTCTCGCAGTCGGGCTTCACCGCCCAGCGCGGCTTCCCGGTCGAGTTCTCCGTCCGCGGGCCCGACTGGGACGTCCTCGTCGGAAAGGCCCGGGAGATCTCGGAGAAGCTGAACGCGAGCGGGCAGGTCGTCGACCTCGACATGGACTACCGGATCGGCATGCCGGAGCTGCGCATCGTCCCGAACCGTGCCCGCGCCGCCGACCTCGGCATCTCCGTCGAGGACGTCGCGACCGCCCTGAACGCGACGCTCGGCGGGCTGCGGATCGGGAAGTACTCGACCGAGGGGCGCCGCATCGACGTCCGCCTGCGCCTCCTCGCCGGCCAGCGGACCCGCCCCGAGGACCTCGGGCGGCTCCGCCTGCGCAGCGCCTCCGGCGACCTGATCCCGCTCTCGTCGCTCGTCACGACGGAGGAGGTCCCCGCGCTGCAGGCGATCACCCGCCGCGACCGCGAGCGGGCGATCACGATCTACGCGAACGTCGCCCCGGGCGTCTCGCAGGCCGACGCGCTGAAGTACGTCGAGAGCCTCGGTACGGGCATGCCGACCGGGTACCGCCTCGTCCTCGGCGGCGCGAGCGTCGCCTTCCGCGAGTCGATGGGCGACCTCCTCTTCGCGCTCGTCCTCGGGATCGGCGTCGCCTACATGGTCCTCGCCTCCCAGTTCAACTCGTTCCTCCACCCGGTGACGGTCCTCTCGATCCTCCCGCTCTCCGTCGCCGGCGCCGCCTTCGCGCTCCTCGCGACCGGGCGGAGCCTGAACATCTTCTCGATGATCGGCCTCCTCCTCCTGATGGGGATCGTCAAGAAGAACTCGATCATCCTCGTCGACTACGCGAACCAGCTCCGCGAGCGGGGGATGGACACGCTCACCGCCCTCCTGAAGGCGGGCCCGGTGCGGCTGCGGCCGATCCTGATGACGTCGATCGCGACGATGATGGCCGCGATCCCGCCGGCGGCGGGCATCGGTTCGGGTTCGGAGATCCGCGCGCCGATGGGCGTCGCCGTCATCGGCGGCCTCGTCGTCGCGACGGTCCTTTCCCTGCTCGTCGTCCCCGCCTTCTACCTCGTCACCGACCGCGCCGCGGCGCGGCTCCGGCGGGGCCGGGACGCGGAAGGGACGCCGGCCGCGGGGACGGAGCCCGGCCCGACGGGAATCTCCTGACGCGAAGAGGCGCCGGGCACGCGCCCGGCGCCTCCTCGTCCTCCCGGGTCGCGACCGCTCCTCAGCTCCGGTAGTCGGCGTTCTCCGAGACGTACTCGTGGCCGAGATCGGCGGCGAGGAGGCGCGCCCGCGCCCTGCCGACGCCGAGGTTCGCGACGAGCGGGACCCGCTCGCGCGCGAAGGCCTTCGTCGCCGCCTCCTCGCTGTAGGCCGTCGGCGCGCCGTCCGCGACGAGCGTCACCGGCCCCGCCTTCAGCGAGACCTTCGTCGTCGAGACGCGGGCGCCGCTCCGGCCGATCGCGGCGAGGATGCGGCCCCAGTTCGCGTCGCCGCCGTAGAGCGCCGTCTTGACGAGCTGCGAGGTCGCGACGGCGTGCGCCGCGGCCCGGGCGTCGCGTTCCGTCGCCGCCCCTTCGACCGTGATCTCCATGACCCGCCGCGCCCCCTCGCCGTCGCGGACGATCCGCCAGGCGAGCTCGCCGCAGACCTTCGCGAGGGCGGCGCGGAAGGCCGCGGCCCCCTCGAGGGAGCGGAGCTCGGGCCCGCCCGCCGCGCCCGAGGCGAGGAGGAGGACGGTGTCGTTCGTCGACGTGTCGCCGTCGACGGAGATCGCGTTGAAGCTCCCGTCGACCGCCTCCTTCAGGGCCGCCTGAAGCAGCGCCGGAGAGGCCGGGGCGTCGGTCACGACGAACGAGAGCATCGTCGCCATGTTCGGGTGGATCATCCCGGCGCCCTTGGCGACGCCGACGACGCGGCACGTCTTCCCGCCGTGGCGGAACGTCGCCCGCGCGACCTTCGGGGCCGCGTCGGTCGTCAGGATCGCGCGCGAGACCGCCTCGACGCCGCCGGCGGAGAGCCGCGCGAAGGCGTCGGGGAGGAACGTCCTGACCTTCTCGTCGGGGAGGACGACGCCGATGACGCCCGTCGAGGCGACGAAGACCTCCTCGCGCGGGCAGCCCGCGAGGTCGGCCGCGCTCTCCTGGACGCGGCGGGCGGCCGCGAGCCCCTCGGCGCCCGTCACGGCGTTCGCGCAGCCGGCGTTCACGACGACCGCCTTCACCCGGCCGCGGCTCTTCTTCAGAGCCGCGCGCGAGAGGACGACCGGGGCCGCCTGGAAGCGGTTCTTCGTGAAGACGGCGGCCGCGCTCGCGCCGGCCGGCGCGACGAGGAGCGCCACGTCGAGGCCCGGCTTCTTCCTGAGGCCGGCCGCGACGGCCGAGCCGAGGAATCCCTTCGGCAGGTTCATCGACCCTTCCTTTCCCCCGCGGCCTTCCGCTCCCTCGCGACCCGCGCCGCCGCCTTCCGCGCCGCCTGCGCGACGCGCTTCGGGGAGGCGCCGCCGAGGGCCCCGCGCCGCGCGAGGGCGCGCCCGAGGTCGACGGAGGCGAGGTCCTCCTCGGTGACGCC
>JBDIBE010000134.1:0-8139 GCA_039812785.1 Thermoanaerobaculia bacterium
CCGGGCGGACTCCCGTGGCCGCGAGCGCGACTCCGTTCCTCACCCGGTCGAGCTCGCGCATCCGGCGGACGCGGATCGCGAAGAACACGGCCGCCACGAGCGCCCCGGCGAGGACGGCGCGCGGCTCGACGCCGACGACGGCCACCGTGATCGCTCCCAGGAGGAGCGCTTCCGCGGCCGGACGAAGCCGGCCCGGGGCGGCGGCCGTCATGCCGGGTACCTGTACCCCACGCCGACGACCGTCTCGACGACGTCGTCGCCGAGCTTCTTCCGGATCGAGCGGACGTGCACGTCGACGGTCCGCGTCTCGACGTCGGCGGCGTAGTCCCAGAGCCGCGAGAGGATCGTCTCGCGGCTCACGACGCGCCCGTTGCTCCGGATCAGGAGCCAGAGGAGGTCGAACTCCTTCTTCGTCAGGTGGACCGGCCTCCCGTCGCGCTCCACGGAGTGCCGCGCGCGGTCGACCCGGACCTTCCCGTCGTCGAAGACGTCCTCGGCCGACGGGCCCGCGCCGTCCGCCCGCTTCAGGCGGGCCCCGATCCGCGCGATGAGCTCCTTCATCGAGAACGGCTTCGTCACGTAGTCGTCGGCGCCGAGGTCGAAGCCGAGGAGCTTGTCGCGCTCCTCCGCGCGGGCCGTGAGCATCAGGATCGGCACGTGCCGCGTCGCCTCGTTCCGGCGCAGCTCGCGGCAGATCGTCAGGCCGTCGACGTCGGGGAGGTTCAGGTCGAGGAGGACGAGGTCGGGCGGCCGCTCCGTCATCTCGTCGAGCGCGACGAGCCCGCCGGCGTAGCGCACCGGTTCGAAGCGCCCGTCCTTGCGGAGGCTGTAGACGAGCGTGAAGGCGAGGTCCTCGTCGTCCTCGACGACGGCGACCCGCCACCGCGCCGGCGCGCCGGCCGAGGCCGCCGCCTTCTCGCTCGCCATCAGCCGAACCTCCCTGTGATGTAGTCCTCGGTCATCTTCTCCTTCGGCCTCGTGAAGATGACGTCCGTCCTGTCGAACTCGACGAGCTTGCCGAGCATGAAGAACCCCGTCTCGTCGGAGACGCGGGCCGCCTGCTGCATGTTGTGCGTGACGATGACGATCGTGAGGCGCTCCTTCAGGCTGAAGATGAGCTCCTCGATCTTGGCCGTCGCGATCGGGTCGAGGGCCGAGCACGGCTCGTCCATCAGGACGACTTCCGGCTCGACGGCGAGCGCCCGCGCGATGCAGAGCCGCTGCATCTGCCCGCCCGAGAGGCCGAGGGCGCTCTCCTCGAGGCGGTCCTTCACCTCGTCCCAGAGCGCGGCGCCCTTGAGGGCCGCCTCGCACGCGTCGCGCAGGCGCGTCCGGTTCTTCTCCCCCTGGATCCGCAGGCCGTAGACGACGTTCTCGAAGATCGACTTCGGGAAGGGGTTCGACTTCTGGAAGACCATCCCGAGGCGCTTCCTGACGTCGACGACGTCGACGTCGGGGCCGTAGAGGTCCTGCCCGGCGACGCGGGCCGAGCCCTCGATCCTCACGCCGTCGATCAGGTCGTTCATCCGGTTCAGGCACCGGAGGAGCGTCGACTTGCCGCAGCCCGACGGCCCGATGAAGGCGGTGACCGACCGCTCCTTCACGTTCAGGTCGATGTCGAAGAGCGCCTGCTTGGCGCCGTACCAGAAGTTGAACTTCCGGATCTCGATCAGGGGCGTCTGGGCTGCGCCCGTCCCCGCCTCCACGGCGGGGCGGGGCGCGACGGCGAGGGTCGGGGTCGGCGCGTTCACGGTCTCGACGTCCATTCTGGCGTACCTCAGATCCCCGAGGAGCGGAGCCTTCGGCGGATCCGTCCCCGGACGACGATCGCCGTCAGGTTGAGGGCGACGACGATCGCGATGAGGAGGATCGTCGTGGTGAAGACCATCGGCCGGGCCGCGTCGACGTTCGGCGACTGGAAGCCGACGTCGTAGATGTGGAAGCCGAGGTGCATGAACTTGCGGTCGAGGTGGAAGAAGGGGGCGAAGCCGTCGATCGGCAGCGACGGGGCGAGCTTGACGACGCCGGTGATCATGAGCGGCGCCACCTCGCCGGCCGCGCGGGCCATCGCGAGGATGAGCCCGGTCAGGATCGACGGCATGACCGCGGGCAGGACGACCCGCCACATCGTCTCGAACTTCGTCGCGCCGAGGGCGAGCGAGGCCTCCCGCATCCCGCGCGGGATCGCGGCGAGCCCCTCCTCGGCCGAGACGATGACGACCGGCACCGTCAGGAGCGCGAGCGTCAGCGAGGCCCAGAGGATGCCGCCCGTCCCCCAGGTCGGCGTCGGGAGCGTCTCCGGGTAGAAGAGGCGGTCGATCGTCCCGCCGACGAGGTAGACGAAGAAGCCGAGGCCGAAGACGCCGTAGACGATCGACGGGACGCCGGCGAGGTTGTTCACGGCGATCCGCACCGCGCTGACGACCGGCCCCTGCTTCGCGTACTCGCGAAGGTAGAACGCCGTCAGCACGCCGAGCGGCGTGACGACGACGCTCATCAGGACGACCATCAGGACCGTCCCGAAGATCGCCGGGAAGACGCCCCCTTCCGTGTTCGACTCGCGCGGGTCCTCCGAGACGAACGCCCAGACGTTCGCGGCGTAGCGCCCCGCCTTCGCGATGAGCCCCATCCCGTTCGGGCGGTCGGCCCGCACGACCTGCATCAGCGGGAGCTCCTTCTCCTGCCCTCCCGCCGTCTCGAGGGTGAGGACGACCTTCATGCGCGCGCGGACGGCCTGGAGCTCCCCGACGAGGCGGTCGTAGTCGGCCTGCAGACGCGTCGACTCGCGGTTCAGCTCCTCGACGCGGGGGCCCGTCGTCACGCCCTTGCGCTCGAGGCGGAGGAGGGCGAGGCGGACCTTCTCCTTCTCGTAGTTGACCGCCCCGATCCGGTCCTTCTCGATCGCGAGCTCCTCCTCGTGGACGCCGAGCGCCTTCGGCAGGAGCGTCTCGAGCGCCGTCCACGACGCCTCGCGGCCGGAGGCGACGACCTTCTCCCCGTCCCGGACCTCCTTCACCCATCCGTAGAAGTCGCCCCATTCGCGCCGCTCGATGGCGACGACGTCCGCCGGCCGGGCGACCTTCCGGATCGCGCTCTCGTCGATCCAGACGAAATCCTCGCCCGTCAGGTCGCGGTTGGCCTGCTTCACCTTGATCCGCCACCGCGCCTGGGTTCCGGGCGCGGCCCCGGGGTCCGGGATCCGCTCCCGGGCGGCGAGCCGCCCGGCGACGACCCGGCCGTCCGCGAGCGTGTAGGCCTGGATGTCTGCCGGCCAGAAGAAGCCGAGGCCGTTCGCGAGGACGAGCCAGAGGAGCCCGGCCACCATCAGGACGGCGGCGGCGAGGCCGGTCCCCGTGACCCAGATGAACGGCTCTCCGCTCCGGAAGAGCCCGGCCTTCCTGCCGAAGGCGGGGCGGGCGGTCTCGCTCTTCATTCGAAGGTCCTGTACTTCTTCCGGAGGCGGAGCCGCACGAGCTCGGCCACCGTGTTGACGACGAACGTCATCAGGAAGAGGAGGAGCGCCGCGAGGAAGAGGACGCGGTAGAGCGTCCCCCCGACGGGCGCCTCGGGCAGCTCGACGGCCACGTTGGCCGAGAGGGCCCGGAAGCCGTTGAAGATCGAGAGGTCCATGACGGGGGTGTTCCCCGTCGCCATGAGGACGATCATCGTCTCGCCGACCGCGCGCCCGAACCCGATCATGACCGCGGAGAAGATGCCCGGCGACGCCGTCGGCAGGACGGTCCTGAGCGCCGTCTGCCAGCGGGTCGCGCCGAGGGCGAGGGAGCCGGCCGTCAGGCCGGGCGGCACGGCGGCGATCGAGTCCTCGGCGACGGTGAAGATGATCGGGATGACGGCGAACCCCATCGCGATGCCGACGACGAGGGAGTTCCGCTGGTCGTACGTCAGCCCGAGAGCCGTCAGGAGGAAGTGCCGGTAGTCGTTCCCGAGGAGGAGCCGCTCGAGCTCGCCACCCATCCAGATCGAGAGGAGGCCGCCGAGGACGACGATGGGGACGAGGAGGACGACCTCCCACCCCGCCGGGAAGCGCCCGCGCGCGCGCGCCGGGACCCTCGTCCAGGCCCAGGCGCCGAGGACCGCGAGCGCCGGGATGACGAGGGGCATGAGGACGACCCCCGGCACGATCCGCTCTACCTTCGGCGCGAGCCAGAGGCCGGCGATGAAGCCGAGGACGACGCTCGGGAGCGCGGCCATCACCTCGACGACCGGCTTCACGATCGCCTTCAGGCCCGGGTGCATGAACTGCGCCGTGTAGAGCGCCCCGGCGAGCGCGATCGGGATCGCGAGGAAGAGCGCGTAGAACGTCCCCTTGAGCGTCCCGTAGACGAGCGGCGTCAGGCTCAGCTTCGCCTCGAAGTCGTCGGTCCCCCCGGTCGACTGCCAGACGTACTCCGGTTTCGCGTACCCCTCGTACCAGACCTTCCCGAAGAGGGCGTGCAGGGAGACCTCCGGGTGCGGGTTGCGGAGGGCGAAGTGGTGGAGCCGCCCTTCCGCGGAGACCGCGACGAGGCCGTCGGCCTTCGGCGCGAACGCGACCGCGCCGATCGGGGCGCTCCCCGCGGAGATGACGAGGAGCGTCTTCCCCGTCGTCCCGTAGTGGACCTCGAGGCCGCCGGCGGCGTCGGCCGTGACGAACCCCTTGTCGCGCCGGGACGGAGAGAAGGCGGTCACCGCGGCGGAGTGCGGCCGGAAGGCGTGGATCCTGGTCAGCCGGTGCGCCGCTCCGTCCTCCGAGGAGACGACCTGCCAGGAGACGACCTGCCCCGCGGCGTCGCCCGAGACGAGAGTCCGGTCTCCGTTGAGGAAGCCCAGGACGGTGATCGCGGCCCCGCTTCCGGAGGTGACGGTCTCCTCCTGCCGGGGAGCGGCGGCGTCCCGGAGGTCGATCCGCACGATCTCCCCCGCGGACGTGCCGACGAGGAGGTCCTGTCCGCGGACGTCGAGGGCGAGGACCGTCACTTCGCCCGTCGACGTGAACGGCAGGACCGAACGGGACTCCTCGCGGGTCGTGTCTCCCATGAGGCTCGTCTTCTCGACGACCCGGACGAGGGCCAGCTCGCGCGGCGCCGGCGCGGCGACGGCGATCGGGCCGTCGGGGCTCCGAACGTAGGCCAGGGCGCGGAGCGCGCGCCCGCCCTCGTCGACGACGACGGGCGTCCCGGCGCGGGCAGAAGGCGTCACGAGGCGCCGCCCGTTCTCGAAGGCGACCTCCGTCGAGACCTCGACCGGGTACGCCCGGCCGTCGGAGAGGGCGAGGACGACGAGGCCGGGTTCCGGCGCGACGGCCCGGACGACCTTCGCCGAGCCGAGCTCGGGGAGGCCGGCGCCCGTCGGCGTCCCGCCCGCAACAGGGAGGAGGGAGAGGCCCTCGCTCGTCGCGACGAACGCCTCCTCGCGGTACTCGTCGACGGCCACGGCGAACGGGGGCGTCCCGGCCGGGAGGGCCCCGGCCGGGACCGCCGTCGCCGACGGCGGCCGCAGGAGCGGCGCCACGACGGCGACGATGACGAAGAGGATCGCGAGGATCGCGCCGATGATCAGGACGCCCGAGAGGGTGACGAAGCGGGCGGCGAGCCGGTCGGCGAGGAGCCGCCGTCCCGTCCGGACGGCGCCTCCCGCAGAGCTCCTGCCCGCTTCGGCGGCCTCGGCCTCGAGCGTCTCCGACACGTCGGCAGCTCCCCTACTTCAGCAGCTTGGCGAGCTCTTCCTGCTCGATCTTCGCCGGGAGCGGGAAGTAGCCGTCCTTGACGACGACCTCCTGCCCCTCGCGGGAGAGGACGAGCTTGAGGAACTCCGCGACGATCGGGTCGAGCGGCTTGCCGGGAGCCTTGTTCACGTAGACGTAGAGGAAGCGGGCGAGCGGGTAGTTGCCGGAGTAGGCCTCCTCGGCCGTCGCCGGGTGGCACTTGTCGCCCTTCTTCGCCGCGAGCGGGAGGGCCTTGACGCCCGCCGTCGCGTAGCCGATGCCCGAGTAGCCCATCCCGTACCGGTCGACGGTGACCCCCTGGACGACGGAGGCCGAGCCCGGCTGCTCCTTCACCTCGTCCTTGTAGTCCCCGTTCTTCATGACGTGCTCCTTGAAGAAGCCGTACGTGCCGGAAGCCGAGTTGCGGCCGAAGAGGCTGATCGGGCGGCTCGCCCAGTCGCCCGTGAGGCCGAGCTGGCCCCACGTCTTGACGTTCTCCTTGTAGCCCGAGCGGCGCGACTTCGAGAAGACGCCGTCGACCTGGTCGAGGGCGAGGCAGGCGAGGGGGTTGTCCTTGTTGACGAAGACGGCGAGGGCGTCGACGGCGACCCGGACCTGCGTCGGCTTGTAGCCGTACTTCTTCTCGAACTCGTCGACCTCGCTCCCCTTCATCGCCCGCGACATCGGGCCGAGCTGGGAGGTCGCCGCGATGAGGGACGGCGGGGCGGTCGACGAGCCCTTCCCCTCGATCCCGATCTTCACGTTCGGGTAGAGCTTGTTGTACTTCTCGGCCCAGAGCGTCATCAGGTTGTTGAGGGTGTCCGAGCCGACGGAGCTCAGGCTCCCCGAGACGCCCGAGACGGGCTTGTAGGGCTGGATCGCCGGGTCGACCTGGATCGTCTGGCCCGCGGCGGAGCCAGCCAGGAGCGCGGCGGCGACGAGGGCGAGGGTCTTCTTCATCGAGTTCCTCCTTCGGGATTCCACAGCGGGGGGGAGTCTTCCCGAGGGCGGCCGGGACGTTGTTACGTCCAGGTTAAATCTGTGTGAAGCCGCCCGCCGCCGCCCCGCCTCTCTTTACAGGGCCTTCACGCGGCCTCCACGGCGCCCTTCACCCGCCTCGCCAGACTCCCGGCGGTTTTGAATCGCCCGAAAGGAGAAGCTGGATGAACACGCTCACGCTCCGACGCCTCGCGGGAATCGCACTCGTTGGGTTCCTGCTCCTCGCCGGCGCCGCCCAGGCCCAGGTGAACCTCCTCTGGTACAAGGAGGTCGCGAAGGACGGCCGGATCTACGTCTTCAACGACCCGAACAAGTTCAAGGCCTTCGAGGCCTCGGGCGAGATGGGCGTCTCGCTGACGCGGCTCAACTACGGCCCGAACGGCGAAACGGTCGTCTTCGACAACGAGCCCGCCCTCGACCTCTACAACTTCAAGCACGGCAAGGAGGCCGAGGTCCGGCCCTACACGGCGCCGAAGGCGGCGACCTTCCCCCCGCCGACGACCCTCAAGGTCGCGGACGGAGAGCTGAAGTTCGGTCTCCTCCTCCAGGCCTGGTACATCATGGACGATTCGGCCCAGGCCTCCTCCGGCACGGACTATCTCGGTAACCCAACGGGTGTCAACGACTTCCGTCTCCGCCGGGCCGAGATCAAGCTGAACGGGAAGGTCACGCCGGACTGGGGCTTCGAGGTCATGATCGACCCGACGAAGAGCCCGAGCGTCACCGCCGGCGCCGACGGCAAGATCCTCCAGGACCTCGCCATCACCTGGCTCGGGCTCAAGGGCCACGAGTTCAGCCTCGGACAGAAGAAGATCGCCATGACCGAGGAAGGGCTCCGCTCCTCCTCCGAGATCGACTTCGTCGAGCGCGCCCGCATCACGAGGGTCATCGGCGACCAGCGCCAGGCGGGCTTCTTCTACAAGGGCGAGTACGGCGAGATGTTCGGGGCGCAGGCCTCGATCACGAACGGCCTCCCGTCGAACGTCGCCGGAACGTCCGACCGGCTCTACTACGCCGCGCGCTTCGACGTGAAGCCGATGAAGGGCCTCGTCTTCGGCGTCTCGGGCGGGACGGGCAACCAGGGGACCCAGGCCCTCGCGCGCGACCGCTACGCCGCGCACGTCCGGTGGGACGGCACGGAGAGCCTCCCGCTCATGCTCCGCGCCGAGTACGGCCACGCGACGGACGGCCAGGCGAACGGCACGGAGATCGACCGCGACGGCTTCTACGTCTCCGGCCTCTACACCTTCGCCAAGCAGTTCCGCCTCGGCCTCCGCTACGAGGAGTACGACCAGAACAAGGACGTCACGGGGGACAAGCTCTCGATCGTGACGGGCGGCTTCCACTACATGATCAAGGGCAAGAACATCAACCTCAAGGGCGAGTGGTACGGCATCAAGCAGGAGGGACGGAAGGTCAACAACGTCCTCGACGAG
>JBDIBE010000135.1:0-8087 GCA_039812785.1 Thermoanaerobaculia bacterium
CTCGAGTCGACCTCCGCCCGTCGGGAGGGGGGCGCGAGGGCCTGGTTCTTCCGCGGACGCCCCTGGGGCGCGGACGAGACGATCGCCGAGATCGAGGCCGTGACCTCCGCCGACGTCGACGACGCCATCTCCTCGATCTTCGGCGCGCCGGAGGCCTCCGGCTTCGGCGTCACCGGCCCGTCCCTCGTCGGCGCGACCGTCGACGACCTCGCGGGCGAGCTCGCCGCGTGAGCGCCGGGGTGGGGGTCACGGTGAAGTACCGGCTCCGCCCGGAGTGCGCGGACCTCGGCCCGCCGCACTACGCGAGCGACCTCGCGGCCGGGGCGGACCTTCGCGCCGCGGTGCCCGGGCCGCTCACGCTCGCCCCCGGCGCACGCGCCCTCGTCCCGACCGGGCTGACGCTCGAGATCCCGCCCGGCTTCGAGGCCCAGGTGCGCGCCCGCTCGGGGCTCGCGCTGAAGAAGGGGCTCGCCCTCGCGAACGGCGTCGGGACGATCGACGCCGACTACCGGGGCGAGGTCGGGGTGATCGTCGTGAACCTCGGCGCCGAGCCGGTGACGATCGAGCGCGGGGAGCGGATCGCCCAGCTCGTCGTCGCGCCGGTCGTCCGGGCCGCGTTCGAGCCGGAGCCCGAGCTGAACGGGACCGCCCGGGGCGAAGGCGGCTTCGGGTCGACGGGGACGGCGTGATCGAGGCCGCCTTCCTCGGCTCCGGCTCCACGGGGAACTGCGCGGTCGTCCGCTCCGGGCGGACGGCACTCCTCCTCGATGCGGGCATCTCCCCGCGGCAGATCGGCACGCGCCTCGGGAAGCTCGGGATGTCGCTCGACGACGTCTCGGCGCTCCTCCTGACCCACGAGCATTCCGACCACGTCTGCGCGGCCGCGGCCCTCGCGACGAAGCGCGGGCTCCCGGTCTACGGCACGCGCGGGACG
Organism: Thermoanaerobaculia bacterium; assembly: GCA_039812785.1. Lineage (GTDB taxonomy): Bacteria > Acidobacteriota > Thermoanaerobaculia > UBA5066 > UBA5066 > UBA5066. Next base: position 935 of record JBDIBE010000135.1, read on the forward strand.
CTCGCGAAGGCGGGCCTCCCGGGACCTCTCTTCGCCGACCTGCGTGTCGTCACCGACGGCGAGGAGGTCTCGTTCGGCGGCGGCGACCTGACCGTCCGCGTCACGGCGACGCCGCACGACGGCATAGAGCCGGTCTGCTACGTCTTCGCGAGCGGCTCGGGCCGGCGGGTCGGCGTCGCGACGGACCTCGGGCACCTCTCGAAGAAGGTCCTCGCGGCCCTCGCGGGGTGCGAGGTGATCGGCCTCGAGGCGAACCACGACGTCGACGTCCTCCGCGAGGGGGCCTACCCGGCCTTCCTCAAGAAGAGGATCCTCTCCGACGTGGGGCACCTCTCGAACGAGGCGGCCGCCGACGGCCTCGCGCGCCTCCTCGGGGAGAGGACGCGCGCGCTCGTCGGGCTCCACCTCTCGAAGAACAACAACACGCCGGCTCTCGCGGAGCGCGCGCTGAAGGCCGGCCTCGAGCGGCTCGGGGCGAAGGTCGCCCTCGAGCTCGCGGGGCCCGACGCCCCGACCGGCTGGTTCCGCGCGTAGGAACGAGGAGGAAGGCATGAAGGTCCAGGTCACGGTCGTCCCGAAGTCCGGCGTCCTCGACCCGCAGGGGAAGGCGATCGCCGGGGCGCTCGCGCGCCTCGGCTTCCCGGGCGTCGGCGACGTCCGCGCCGGGAAAGTCTTCCGCGTCGAGGTCGAGGCGAAGGACGCGGACGAGGCGAAGCGCCTCGCGGCGCAGATGGCCGAGAAGCTCCTCGCGAACCCGGTCATCGAGGAGTTCGAGACCGAGGTGCTCGGGTGAGCTCCGGCGCGCGGCCGCGCGTCGCGGTCGTCCTCTTCCCCGGGTCGAACTGCGACCACGACGCCGTCCACGCCGTCGAGACGGCGATCGGCGCCGAGGCGCGGCTCGTCTGGCACGCCGGGACCGACCTCGGGAGCCCCGACCTCGTCATCCTCCCGGGCGGCTTCTCCTACGGCGACTACCTCCGCTGCGGCGCGCTCGCACGCTTCTCGCCCGTCATGGAGGCCGTCCGCGACTTCGCGGCGAAGGGAGGGCCGGTCCTCGGCATCTGCAACGGCTTCCAGGTCCTCTGCGAGGCGGGGCTCCTCCCCGGAGCGCTCCTCCTCAACTCGGGGCAGCGCTTCCTCTGCCAGGACGTCTTCGTCCGCGTCGAGTCGACCCGGACGCCGTTCACGTCGTCCCTCGCGAAGGGGGACGTCCTCCGGCTTCCCATCGCCCACGGCGACGGCAACTGGCGCGCCGAGCCCGCGACCTGGGGCGAGGTCGTCGCGAACGACCAGGTCGTCTTCCGCTACTGCGACGCCGCAGGCGGAAGGACGCCCGGCGCCAACCCCAACGGCTCGCTCGACGACGTCGCCGGCGTCTGCAGCCGTGAGCGCAACGTCGTCGGCCTCATGCCGCACCCCGAGCGCGCCTCCGAGGAGATCCTCGGCAACGCCGACGGCGCGCGCCTCCTCCGTTCCTTCGCCGCGACGCTCCTCGGCCGCACGGCCTGAAGGGCGGGGCGCCCGCGGGGCGCCCCGTCAGCCCGCGCCGACGGTGAGCCGAACGGGGAAGGGCGCGCCGCCGAAGTCCTCGAACCACCCCTCGAACTCCCTCACGAGGTCGAGCTCGAGGACGCAGGCGCCGGGGCTTTCGGGGGCCTTCAGCTCGAGCGCGAGGTCGACGCGCTCGCCGGGGCGGACCTCGACGTCGAGCGGGAAGCGGTAGCGCCGGAAGTCCCACTCGAGGACGTTCTCGTCCGCGTCGAGGAGGTGGACGCCGAGGAGGACCGACCCGCGCTCCGTCTCGCGCCCGGTCGAAGCGGCCCAGGCCGCCGTCCCCGTGTTCCAGAGCGAGACCGTGAGGGGGAAGGGGGCCCCGGGCGCGACGGAGACGGACGATGCGCTCGCGGTGATCCGTGCACGGTGGTGGAGGCCCCCGGCGCCGGGCGCGCCCGCGCCGCGCTCGGCGACGAGGAGGGCCCTCCCCTCGCCGGCGGGCGCCTCGCGGACGCCGTCGAAGCCGACGGCGCGAAGGAGCGAGGCGAGGCAGGCCGCCGTCGGGAGGAACCAGTTGAAGACCGCCTCCTTCGAGTCGGCGTCGTTCTCGAGGAAGAAGGCGGGGACGGGGCGCCGCGGCAGGCCGCCGATGACGTGAGCCTCGGGCGGCCGCGCCCACTCGGGGGGCGCCACGGCGCTCTCGACGAGGAGCGTCCCTCGCGTCACCTCCGCGAGGCGCTCGAGCGCGAGGAGCGGGTGGCGGCAGTGGTAGAGGAGCCCGAGGGCGAGGACGACGTCGAAGCGCCCCTCGTCCGCGATCGAGAGGTCGTAGACCGAGCGGCGCGCGAAGGAGACGTCGAGGCCGAGGGCCTCGGCGGCGAGCCGCGCCTGCGCGATCTCCCGCCGCTGCGCGTCGACCCCGAGGACGCGGCGCGCGCCGAGCCTCTTCAGCTCGAAGGAGTAGAAGCCGGCGTTGCAGCCGACGTCGAGGACGTCGAGCCCGGAGAGGTCGGCGGGAAGGAGCGGCCGGACGAGCCCCCACGTGGGCCGGGGGTGGTCGACCGGCTCGTCGGCGCACGCCTCGCGCTTGGTCCGGAGGCCGTTCCCGAGGTCGAGGTCGTGGAACCAGGGGTCGAGGGCGCGGACGGCCGCCTCGAGGGCAGCGGGGTCCTTCGTCGATCGGCGGCCTTCGGTCATCGTCCTCTCCCGGCGCGACGCGGCTCCCGCTACTTCTTCGCCTCGTCCTTCTTCTCGTCCTTCTCCTTCCCGAAGACCTGGTTGAAGGCGAGCGCCTTCGGGTCGTACGGCGACGGGGCGCCGCCGAGCCAGCGGTGGAACCAGTCGAGGTGGGCGGAGTAGTAGAGGATCATGTCGTACCACCCCGGCCAGTGGCTCCCGTTCTCGAAGACGACGAGGCGCGACGGCACGCCCATCTTCTGGAGGTCGGTGAAGAAGGCGAGCGACTGCGTGTAGGGGACGCGGAAGTCCTTCTCCCCCGTCAGGACGAGCGTCGGCGTCTTGAACTTCGTCACGTAGGACGACGGGCTCTGCCGGGCGTACCCCTCGGGGTTCTGCCAGGGCGTCCCCTTCAGGTCCCACTCGGGGAACCAGAGCTCCTCCGTCGAGGAGTACATCGAGCGGAGGTCGTAGACCCCCATCATCGCGGCGAGCGCCTTGAAGGGGTGGTCGTGGCCGGCGAGCCACATCATCGCGTAGCCGCCCCACGACCAGCCCATCGCCCCCATCCGGTCGCCGTCGACCCACTTCTGCACCGAGAGCCAGTCGGCGACGGCGCGGACGTCCTTCATCACCTTGCCGTCCCAGTCGCCCGAGATCGCGGCGGTGTAGTCCTGTCCCTGGCCCGTCGAGCCGTGCGGGTTCGGGAAGGCGACGACGTAGCCGGCGCCCGGGTAGACCTGCGCGTCGGGGCGATAGGCGTCGGCCCACTGCATCTGCGGCCCGCCGTGGACGTTCACGATGACGGGGTACTTCTTCGCCGGGTCGAAGTCGTGCGGCTTGACGAGGAGGACCTGGACCTGCCTCCCCGTCGGGCTGTCGACGAGGACCTCCTCCGCCGGACGGAAGTCGACCTCGGCGAGGAGCGCCTGGTTCTGCGACGTGAGCGGGATCGCCGGCCCGGGGTCCTTGCCGACGAGGGCGATGCGGTAGAGCTCCGTCGGCAGGTGCATCTGCCGCCGCGCGAGGACGGCCCACGTCCCGTCGGGCGAGAGCTCGAAGGAGTCGACGAGGCCCGTCGCCGCGACGACGCCGATGCCGCCGGAGGCGAGGTCGAGGACGTGGAGGGGCGTCCGGCCGCGGACGTCGGCGAGGAAGTAGACCCTCTTCGAATCGTGCGAGAAGCGGTACTCGCCGACCCACGAGTCGAAGGCCTCGGTCAGGACCCTGCTCGTCCCCGCGGAGCGGTCGTAGAGGGCGAGGAGGAAGCGGTCCGACTCGTAGCCCGGCGTCCGCTGCATCCGGAAGGCGAGCGCCTTGCCGTCGGGCGAGTAGCGGGGCGAGACGTCGGCGGCCGGGTTCTTCGCGGTCAGGTTCTTCGGCGCCTTCAGCTGCTCGGGGGTGCCGTCGACCGGGACGACGTAGAGGTCGACGTTCGTCGAGGAGGCGGGGAAGGCCTCTCGCTGCGACGTGAAGGCGAGCTCCTTGCCGTCGGGGGAGACGTCGAAGTCGGCGCCGCCGCCGACCGAGAAGGCGGGCGAGTCGAAGTCGCCCGGCGTCAGGTCGACGAGAGCGGCCTTCGCGTCGGCGAGCTCCATCTTCAGGACGTGCGTCCGCTTGCCGTCCTCCCAGGAGTCCCAGCGGCGGACGAAGAGGGAGTCGGCGACGATCGCCTTCATCTTCCCCTTCTCCATCGCCTCGTCCCGCTTCCGGTTGCAGTCGAGGTCGGCGCCGCACTCGGGCCAGACGTCGGCGACGAGGAAGAGGCGCTTCCCGTCCGGCGAGAAGCGGAAGGCCCCGACGCCGCCGGGGAAGTCCGTCTTCTTCTCCGGCTCGCCGCCGGCCACCGGGAGGAACCAGACCTGCTGCGTCCCCGAGCGGTTCGAGAGGAAGGCGAGCGTCGCGCCGTCGGGCGAGTACGCCGGGCTCGCGTCGCGCTTGTCGAGGACGGTCAGCGCCCGGCCGTTCTTCCCGTCCGCGTCGACGCGCCAGAGGTTCGTCCAGCGCTTGACGGCGGGGAGGTCCGTCGAGGTGACCGAGAAGGCGACGCTCTTCCCGTCGGGCGAGATCACCGGCTCGGCGACCCCCTTGACGCGTCCGACGTCGTCGACGGTGAAGGCGCGCTTCGGGGCGGGAGCGGCCGGGGCGGCGGGCGCGGCGGCGAGCGGGCAGGCGGCGACGGCGGCGATCGCGAGGACGGCCGCGCGGAAGACGAGACGGGTCATCGTTCGGGCTCCTTCGGGCGCGCGGGGCGGGCGCCCGTCACTTTCGGAAGGCGTACGGGACGGAGAGCGTCAGCTTCTCCCAGGAGAGGCGGAGGGTCCCGCGGAAGGCGTCCTCGGGGAGGAAGGAGATCGTGAAGGCCTCGAGGACGTCGGGGCGCGCCTCGACCTTCATCTCGATCCGGGCCAGGTCCATCTTCGGGTCGTACTCGGTCCCCCACTGGCCGGTCTGCCGGTTCACGATCAGCTTCCACGACTTCTCGCCGGGGAGCGTGTAGAGCGTGTACGTCCCCTTCGGGACGACGACGTCGCCGAGCTTCAGCTCCACGTTCGTCTTCAGCGTCGTCGCGGCGTTCGCTCCGGTCCGCCAGACGGTGCCCCACGGGACGAGGCCGCCGAAGATCTTCCGGCCCTTCGCGAAGGGCCGGCTGTACTCCACCTTCACCTGGCCCGACCCGACGGCGATCTCCTCGGAGGCGCGCGGCGAGATCGGGACGCGCGGGGGCTCCTGCCCGGCGAGCGGCGTTCCGAGGAGGAGGAGGGCGAGGAGCGGGGCGTAGCGCATCGGGTCTCCGGGGAGGAGTTTACGGGACGGAGGGGCGCGGGTTCACGGGGAGGCGCCGGGCGCGGGCACCTGCTAGATTCCGCCCGCCATGGCCCAGCAGTACATCTACACGATGGTCAACCTCCGCAAGGTCGTCCCGCCGCAGCGCGAGATCCTCAAGGGGATCTACCTCGCGTTCTTCCCGGGCGCCAAGATCGGCGTCCTCGGCCTGAACGGAGCGGGGAAGTCGTCGCTCCTCCGGATCATGGCGGGCGTCGACCGAGAGTTCAACGGAGAGGCCTTCCCGGCGGAGGGGACGCGCGTCGGATACCTCGCGCAGGACCCGTGGCTCGACCCCGAGAAGAACGTCCTCGAGAACGTCGAGGCGGCCGTCGCGCCTGTCAAGAAGCTCCTCGCGCGCTTCGACGAGCTCTCCGAGAAGATGGGCGAGAGCCTCCCCGACGACGAGATGGACAAGGTCATGGCGGAGTACGGGAAGGTCCAGGACGCCATCGAGGCGGCGAACGGCTGGGACCTCGACCGGACGCTCGAGACGGCGATGGACGCCCTCCGCTGCCCGCCCCCCGACGCGAACGTGACGAAGATCTCCGGCGGCGAGCGGCGCCGCGTCGCGCTCTGCCGCGTCCTCCTCGAGAAGCCCGACCTCCTCCTCCTCGACGAGCCGACGAACCACCTCGACGCCGAGTCGGTCGCCTGGCTCGAGCACCACCTCGCCGAGTACCCGGGCACCGTCGTCGCCGTCACGCACGACCGCTACTTCCTCGACAACGTCGCCCAGTGGATCCTCGAGCTCGACCGCGGCGCCGGCATCCCGTGGAAGGGGAACTACACCTCCTGGCTCGAGCAGAAGAAGACGCGCCTCGAGCAGGAGGAGAAGGCCGCGAGCGCGAAGCAGAAAACGCTCGAGCGCGAGCTCGAGTGGGTGAAGATGGCCCCGCGCGCCCGCCACGCCAAGGGGAAGGCGCGACTTCAGGCGTACGAGCAGCTCCTCGCCGAGAGCGGCCCCGAGAGCCGCGGCGAGACGAACGAGATCTACATCCCGGCGGGGCCGCGCCTCGGCGACGTCGTCGTCAGGGCCGAGGGGCTGAAGAAGGCCTACGGCGACAACCTCCTCTTCGACGACCTCACCTTCGACCTCCCGAAGGGCGGCATCGTCGGCGTCATCGGCCCGAACGGCGCCGGCAAGACGACCCTCTTCAAGATGATCATGGGGCTCGAGAAGCCCGACGGCGGCGTCCTCACGGTCGGCGAGACGGTCTTCCCCTCCTACGTCGACCAGAACCGCGACCGCCCCGACCCGTCGAAGACGGTGTGGGAGGAGGTCTCCGGCGGCGAGGAGAAGATCATGGTCGGCCGCCGCGAGATGTCGAGCCGCGCCTGGTGCTCGATGTTCAACTTCAAGGGGGCCGACCAGCAGAAGCGGATCGGCGACCTCTCCGGCGGCGAGATGAATCGCCTCCACCTCGCCCGCACCGTGAAGAAGGCCGGCAACCTCCTCCTCCTCGACGAGCCGACGAACGACCTCGACGTCGACACGCTCCGGGCCCTCGAGGAGGCGCTCCTCTCCTTCGCGGGCTGCGCCGTCGTCATCTCGCACGACCGCTGGTTCCTCGACCGCGTCGCGACCCACATGCTCGCCTTCGAAGGGGATTCGAAGACCTTCTGGTACGAGGGGAACTACCAGGAGTACGAGGCC
>JBDIBE010000136.1:0-8062 GCA_039812785.1 Thermoanaerobaculia bacterium
GCTGCGCAGGCCGCCGAGGCGCTCACGACGGCGGCCGGCGCGCTTCAGGAGGAACGCGACGAGCGGGAGTCGGACCTGGGAAGGCTCCGGGCCGAGCTCCTCGCCGACGACGGGATGCGGAAGGAAGGGGCACGGCTGCGGCGGGAGCGCGAGAGGATCGAACGCGAGGGACAGGTCTGGCTGACGCTGAAAGCGCTGATCGGCGAGGCGAGCGGGGGCAAGTTCCGGCGCTTCGCGCAGGGGCTGACGCTCGAGGCCCTCGTGCGGGCCGCGAACGGCCACCTGGACGAGTTCGCCCGTCGCTACCGGCTCGTACAGGCCCCCGGCTCCGAGGTTGGCCTCCTCGTCGTCGACCGCGACATGGGCGACGAGATGAGGAGCGTGGAGAGCCTCTCGGGGGGCGAGAGCTTCCTCGTCTCGCTCGCCCTCGCGCTCGGGCTCGCCTCGCTCGCCGGAAGGAGGACCTCGATCGGCTCGCTCTTCATCGACGAGGGCTTCGGCTCCCTGGACGCCGACACGCTCGACCGGGCGGTCTCCGCCCTCGACGCCGTGAGGGCTCGGCACGACCGGCGGATCGGCGTCATCTCGCACGTGCAGGGGCTCGCCGAGAAGATCGGCGTGCAGGTGAAGGTGGTCGCGCGCGGCGGGGGCCGCAGTGAGGTGAGGGTCGTCTCCTCCTAGCCGGAGGCGCTTCCGCCCGCGGCCCACGGGAAGACGAAGCACGTCTCGTCGAAGAGCGAGTAGTCGGCCTTCCCGTTGACGGCGAGGGTCCTCACGAGGGCGGCGTCCTTCAGGACTTCCTTCGCGAAGGCGAGCGTGCCGCCCGTGCGCGACCGGTCGTCGACGACGAGGAGACGCTTCCCGCGGACGTCGACGTCGAACGGCGCGACGAGGACGGGGGAGTCGTGCCGCGGCCGGTGGCGCTCGTCGCGGAAGTTGACGTGAAGCCCGGCGAGAGGCAGGCCGAGCCTTTCCGCGACGAGCCGCGCCGGCTCCCGGCCGCCGTTGAGGACGGCGACGACGAGGTCGAACGTCTCCGCGAAGCGGACCTCGTCGATCCGGCGCAGGATCTCGGAAAGGGGCTTGGTCTCCACGCGGCGATTATGCCGGGCCGAACGCGCCCCTCGCGCGGCGGCGCGAGGCGTGCGAACCTCCGCAGCGCATGAGCAGACACGACGTCGTCGTCGTCGGGAGCGGGATCAGCGGCCTCACCTTCGCCTTCGCGGCGGCCCGCGCGGGCCGGAGCGTCCTCGTCCTCGAGAAGGAAGGGAAGGCCGGCGGCTGCCTCTCGACGCACCGCGCGGGCTCCGGCTACTGGTTCGAGCTCGGCGCGCACACCTGCTACAACTCGTACGTCGGCTTCACGGGCCTCGTCGAGGATTGCGGCCTCCGGGGAGACGTCCTCCCGCGCGCGAAGACGCACCTCCGGTTCCTCGACGGCGACCGGCTCGTCCCGGGCTCGAACCTCGGGGTCCTCCTCCGGCTCTTCTCCTGGCCCGAGGCGGCCGTCAGCCTGCCGCGGATGCTCGGCGCGAAGAAGGAGGGGAAGACGGTCGCGGAGTTCTACGGGCGGATCGTCGGGAAGGGGAACTACGCGAAGGTCCTCGGCCCGATGCTCTCCGCCGTCCCGTCTCAGAGCGCGGACGGCTTCCCGGCCGGGATGCTCTTCAAGGTCCGGGACACCCGCCGGAAGGACTTCCCGCGGAGCTTCACGCTCGCAAGCGGCCTCCAGGCCATGGCGGACGCGCTCGCGAGGCGCAGCGGCGTGACGGTCGCGGCGGGGAAGGGCGCGACGTCGATCGAGACGCGCGGGGACGGATGGTCCGTCCTTACGGAGGACGGCGAGCGCCACGAGGCGGGCGCCGTCGCCGTCGCGACGCCCCCGTCGGCCGCGGCCGCCGTCCTCGGCGGCGCGGAACCCGCCCTCGCCGCTCAGGCGGCCCGGGTGAAGGAGGCCGTCGTCGAGACGCTCGGCGTCGCCGTGCGCGCGGCGAAGGTGAGCCGGATCCCGGTGTCGATGTTCCTCGTGCCGAAGAGGGACGCCTTCCACTCGATCGTCACGCGCGACTCGGTGCCCGACGCCGAGTGGCGCGCGTTCTCCTTCCACTTCCGCCCGGGGCTCTCGCCGGAGCAGAGGATCGAGCGGGCGGCGCAGGTCCTCGGCCTCGGCCGCCAGGACCTCGAGGAGCTCGCGCCGAAGCGGACGGTCCTGCCGTCGCCCGCGCTCGGGCACGAGGCGATCGTGGCCGAGATCGACCGCCTCTCGGCCGGAAGGAAGCTCTGCGTCCTGGGGAACTGGTTCGCCGGCCTCTCTATCGAGGACTGCGTCGACCGCTCCCTCTCGGAGTGGAAGCGGGTCGAGGCGCTCGGGTAGTCAGGCCGGGACGGCGAGCCCCGCGGCCTCGAGGAGCCCCGCGATGTCGGGCGGGATCGGCGCGACGGCGTCGATGCGCGCGCCCGTGACCGGGTGGTCGAAGGCGAGCCGGCGGGCGTGGAGCGCCTGGCGCGGGAAGTCGCGGCAGGCGTCGTGGAGGACGGGATCGGCGATCCCCTTCCAGCGCGGCGAGCCGTAGGTCGCGTCGCCCACGATCGGGTGGTGGATCGCCTTGAGGTGGACGCGGATCTGGTGCGTCCGACCGGTGACGAGGGTGCAGAGGAGGAGCGAGAGGCCCGCCTTCGCGCCCGAAGACTCGTCGAGGCGCTCGTAGAGAGTCTTCGAGTCGCGCCCCTCGGTCTTCGAGGCCGCCATCCGCTTCCGGTCGTGCGGGTCGCGGTGGATCTTCAGGTCGACCTGCCCCTTCGTGACGGCGGTCTTCCCGTAGACGACGGCGAGGTACTGCTTCACGAGGCTCCGCGCCTTCATCGCCTTCGCCATCCCGGCGTGCGCGGCCTCCGTCTTCGCGACGACGAGGACGCCCGACGTGTCCTTGTCGAGGCGGTGGACGAGGCCGGGCCGGTCCGCCTCGCCGGCCCACTCCTTCGAGTGGAAGAGGAGCGCGTTGACGAGGGTGCCGTCGCGGTGGCCGACGGCCGGGTGGACGACGAGCCCGGGCGGCTTGTCGAGGACGAGGAGGTGGCCGTCCTCGAAGAGGATCGAGAGCGGGATCTCCTGCGGGACGAGCTCCGGCTTCGGAGGAGGGGGAGGCGGCAGCACGGTCTCGACCGCGTCGCCCGCCGCGACCTTCGCGGCCGTCTTCGTCACGGCGCGGCCGTTGACGAGGACGAGGCCCGCCTCGATCCATTCCTGGACCTTCGTCCGGGAGGCCTCGGGGAGGTCGGCGAGGTGGCGGAGGAGGACGCGGTCGAGGCGCTCGCGGTCGTCGCCGCGATCGGCGGTGAAGCTCCGGCGGGGGCGCTCCGCGTCCCCGCTCACGCCTCTGCGGGGCTCTCGCCCCTGCTGCGGCCGTAGAGCCAGATCGCGACCGCGAGGGCGAAGAGGGCGAGGGCGATCCCCTGGGAGGTCGAGAGGGACGTCCCCGGGACGGTGCCGCGCGGGTCGTCGCGGAAGAACTCGACCGTGAAGCGGAGGAGCGCCGCGCCCGCGAGGTAGAGCGAGAAGGTGCGGCCGGGCGCGCGCCCCTTGCCGAACCAGGTCACGAGACCGGCGAGGAGGAGGAGGCCGACCGCCTCGTAGACCTGCGTCGGGTGGAGGGGGACGTTCAGCGGCACGCCGACGTTCCGGCCCGCCTGGGGGTCGGTGAAGGTGATCGCCCAGGGCTTCGAGCACTGCGCGCCCCAGCAGCAGCCCGCGGAGAGGCAGCCGATGCGGCCGATCGCCTGGCCGATCGCGATCGCCGGGGCCGCCGCGTCGGCGAAACCGAGGAAGGGGACCTTCCTGACCTTGACGAAGAAGACCGCGGCGACGAGGGCCCCGAGGAGGCCGCCGTAGAAGACGCCGCCGGCGCGGAAGAGCTCGAAGAGCCCGCGGAACGACGTGAGGTAGTAGCCCGGCCCCTCGACGACGAGGAGGAGGAGCTTGGCGCCGAGGAGGCCGGAGAGGATCAGCCAGATCCCCATGTCGACGGCCGTCTCGCGGTCGATCCCGTACTCGGGCGCGCGGCGCCGGAGGAGGAGGATGGCGAGGACGAAGGCGACGCCGAGGGCGGCGCCATAGGTGGGGAGGACGATCGGGCCTAGGTGGAGGAGCTCGGGATGCATCAGGACTCCGGCTTCGTTTCCGCGCCCTCGGGGTTCTTCCAGATGTCGAGCGCGAGGAGGACGACGCCCACGGTGATGGCGCTGTCGGCGACGTTGAAGGAGGGCCACTCCCAGCGGTCCTGGACGTGGACCCGAAGGAAGTCGGTGACCGCGCCGGCGCCGATCCGGTCGATCAGGTTCCCGACCGCCCCGCCGAGGATCCCCGCGAGCGCGAGCTGCAGGCGCCGCCAGTGGACGGGGCTCTTGACGGCGTAGACGAGGACGAGGACGAAGACGACGAAGGCGACCGCGTTGAGGAGGAGCGGCCGGTAGGGGCTCGTGGCGCCGGCGAAGAGCCCGAAGGCCGCGCCGGTGTTCTGGACGTGGGTGATGTCGAAGCAGCCGGGGACGACGACGATCCGGTCGTGGAGCGGCACCCACGCGCGGATCATCATCTTCGTCGCCTGGTCGAGCAGCACGACGAGGGCCGCGAGCGCGAAGTAGAGGGCGCGAAGGCGGACCGGGCTCACGCGGAGGCCGTCCCGAGGATCCCCCGGCAGCGCCCGCAGAGGCCGGAGTCGTCGCCGTCGCGGCGGACCTGCCAGCAGCGGGGGCACTTCGCGCCCTCGGCGGCGTGCGCCGAGACGGCGGGAAGGGCCGCCTCGCCCTCCGCCCGCGGGGTCGTGAAGACGACCTCGGGGACGATGAGGAGCTCGGCGAAGCGGGCCGCGTCGAGGCCGGTCCTCGCGAGGTCGGCCTCGAGGGCGGCGGTCTTCTCGACCTCGGCCCGCGCCTGCGCGCTCGTGCCGACGACGCCGTCGCGGCGGAGCGGCTCGAGGGCGCCGACGAAGGCGGCCCGGACGTTGAGGAGACGGCCCCATGCGGCGTGCTCCTCGTCGGTCAGCGTCGCGAGGCGGAGGTCGTCCCACGTCGCGAGGGCCGGGGTGTGGCCCTCGTGGCCCGGCAGCGCCTCCCAGATCTCCTCGGCGGTGAAGGGGCAGATCGGGTGGAGGAGGAGGGCGAGCGCCTCGGCGATCCGGTAGGCGGCGGTCTGCGCCGAGCGGCGGGCCGGGTCGTCCTTGCCGAGGACGAAGAGGGCGTCCTTCCTCACGTCGCACCAGAGGGCCGAGAGGTCGGTCGTCGCGAACTCGCGGAGGCGGCGGGCCACCGTGTGGAACTCGAACCGGTCGTAGGCCTTCCGGCACTCGGCGAGAAGGAGCGCGGCGCGGGCGACGAGGAGCCGGTCGAACGGCTCGAGCTTCTCCGGGGCGGCCGCGTCCTTGCCCGGGTCGAAGTCGAAGAGGTTCGAGAGGAGGAACCGGGCCGTGTTCCGGATCTTCCGGTAGGCCTCGGCCGTCCGCGTCAGGATCTCCTGGTTGAGGCGGATGTCGTCGGTGTAGTCCGTGGAGCCGACCCAGAGCCGGAGGACGTCGGCGCCGTGCTTCTCGATGACCTCGTCCGGCTCGACGGTGTTCCCCATCGACTTCGACATCTTCCGGCCGTCGCCCGCGACGACGAAGCCGTGGGTGACGACCGTCTCGTACGGCGCCTTGCCGTGGAGCGCGACGGCCGTGAGCAGCGACGACTGGAACCAGCCGCGGTGCTGGTCGTGCCCCTCGAGGTAGAGGACCGGCGCCTCGGAGCCGGCGGCGTAGGGCGAGGCGATGCCGTAGCCCGACGTGCCGAGGACGGCGGCGTGGGAGACGCCGGAGTCGAACCAGACGTCGAGGATGTCCTTCACCTTCTCGAAGGCCGTCCCCTTCCACTTCGAGCCGGGCGGCACGAAGGCGTCGGCGGGGAAGGACTCGTCGTCCCACCAGGCGTCGGCGCCGTGCGTCTCGAAGAGGGCGCAGAGGTGGTCGAAGAAGAGCTTCAGCTCGGCCGGGTCGTCGGCCGACGGGTAGTACTCCGGCATCCCCTCCCTGGGCTCCTTCGGCCGGAGGATGGTGATGGGGGAGCCCCAGAGGCGCTGGCGGGAGATCGTCCACTCGAGGCGGTTCTCGACCATGGCGCCGATCCGGTTGACGCCGAACGCCGGGACCCACTCGACCCGCCCGCGGATCTCTTCGAGGGCCTTCTCGCGAAGCGCGCCGAGGTCGATGAACCACTGGTGCGTGGAGCGGAAGACGACCGGCGTCTTGCAGCGCCAGCAGTGCGGGTAGCTGTGGACGACGTCGGTCTTCCCGAGGAGCGTCGCGCCCGACGGGTCGCCCGCCTCGAGCATCGCGAGGACGGCGCGGTTCGCGTCGAGGTCGGGCGTCTTCGCCGCGACGACCCGCTTGCCGCGGAGCAGCTCGGGGACGTTGCGGTCGTAGAAGCCGGCCTCGTCGACGGGGCAGAGGGCGGGGTCGTCGACCGGGTGGCCGCTCCGCTTGACGACGTCGTGGTCCTCGCGGCCGTGGCCGGGGGCCGTGTGGACGAGCCCCGTGCCGTCGTCTGTCGAGACGTGCTCGCCGAGGAGGAAGCCGTAGGAGACGCCGTCGAGGTCGAACGGCCGGCGGTAGCCCGGGCGCGCCATTTCGACCTCGGCCCCCTTGCGGGTCGTGCCGGGGACGGCGGCGAGGTCGGCCCACCCGAGGGCCTTCGCCGTGGCCTCGACGAGCGGCTCGGCGAGGAGGTAGAGCTTCGACGGGTCGGAGGCGCGGCGCGCAAGGACGTACGGGATCTCGGGCCCGAGGCAGACGGCGCGGTTGGCCGGAAGCGTCCAGGGGGTCGTCGTCCAGATGACGGCGAAGAGCTCGGCATCGCCCGCGAAGGCGCCGGCCCAGAGGGCCCGGAGCCCGTCGTTCAGCGGCATCGGGAAGGCGACGTGGATCGAGGCGTCCTTCCTGTCCTCGTACTCCACCTCGGCCTCGGCGAGCGCCGTCTTGCAGTTGACGCACCAGAGGACGGCCTTGAACCCGTAGGTGACGAGCCCCTTGGCGAGGAACTCGCCGAACGACCGGGCGATCGTCGCCTGGTAGCCGTAGTCCATCGTCCGGTACGGCGCCTCCCAGGCGCCGAGGATCCCGAGGCGCTGGAAGTCTTCCCGCTGGGCGACGACCCACTTCTGGGCGTACTCGCGGCAGGCCTTGCGGAACGCGACCGGCGCCATCTCCCGCTTCTTCGAGCCGAGCTCCTTGTCGACCTTCAGCTCGATCGGCAGGCCGTGGCAGTCCCAGCCGGGGACGTACGGGCTCTCGAAGCCGGCGAGCGTCTTCGAGCGGACGACGATGTCCTTCAGGATCTTGTTGAGGGCCGTCCCGATGTGGATGTGGCCGTTCGCGTAGGGGGGGCCGTCGTGGAGGATGTACCGGGGTGCCCCGGCCTTCCGGCGGGCCTCGAGGACCTTCTCGTAGAGGCCGGAGTCGAGCCAGCGGCGCAGCCGCTCCGGCTCCCGCTTCGGGAGGTCCGCCTTCATCGGGAAGGTGGTCTTCGGGAGGTGGAGCGTGTCCTTGTAGTCGCGGGCTTCCATGAGGCTCCGGAGGTTACCGGCCGCCTCTCCGGGAAGCAAGGAGCGGGCCGGGCTTCGAGCGCGCCATGTCTGCGATGATCCGCGCCCCGGAGGTGGAGTTGGTCTCTCCCGTCAAGGCCGTTCTCTTCGACATGGACGGCGTCCTCGTCTTCTCGGAGGACGCCTGGTTCTCCGTCTACAACGAAACGCTCGTCCTCTTCGGCCACCCGGCGGTGGCCCGGGCGGAGTTCGACGCGATCTACGGGAACGGCGCGGCGGCCGATCGGGACTCCTACATGCCCGAGAGGACGGTCGAGGAGATCGAGGCGGCCTACGCCCGGCTTTTCGAGGCGCACCTCGCCGAGATCCGCCCGAACGCCGAGGCCGCGTCGGTGCTCGGCGAGCTCCGGCGGCGCGGGATCCGGACCTCGGTGGCGACGAACACGACGGCCCCGCTCGCGCGGCGGATCCTCGCTCTCCACGGCCTCCTCC
>JBDIBE010000137.1:0-8051 GCA_039812785.1 Thermoanaerobaculia bacterium
GTCCCCGACGCGGTCCTCGAGGCGTACGAGTTCGTCGGCGAGACGACCGTCAAGGTCGCGCCTGGCAAGCTCGTCGACGCCTGCCGGCACCTGAAGGAGAAGGAAGGGTTCACCTACCTCGTCGACCTGACCGCGGTCGACTGGAAGGACCGGCAGCCCCGCTTCGACGTCCTCCTCCTCATGCACTCCTTCTCCCGCGGCCAGGAGCGGCTCCGCCTGAAGGCGGGGGCCGCCGACGGCGAGGCGTTCCCGTCCGTGACGGGCGTCTGGGAGACCGCCAACTGGATGGAGCGCGAGGCCTACGACATGTACGGCATCCGCTTCGACGGGCACCCCGACCTCCGCCGGATCCTCACGTGGGACGGCTTCCAGGGGCACCCGCTCCGGAAGGACTTCCCCGTCGAGGGGATCGACACGGGCGCCGCGATCTACCCCGACCGCTACCCCGAGGGGGGCGGCCCGGGGCCCAAGGACCCCAACAGGAAGGTGCTGTCATGAGCGGGAAGACTCCCGGCACCGCCGCGCAGTTCCCGCCGCTCGAGGGCCCGCCGCTCCTCGGGCTCCACGAGATGGAACTCAACTTCGGGCCGCAGCACCCCTCGACGCACGGCGTCCTCCGCCTCGTCCTCAAGGTCGACGGCGAGAAGATCGTCTCGGCGCGGCCCGACATCGGCTACCTCCACCGCGGGACGGAGAAGCTCTTCGAGACCGAGACCTACCCGATGGTCGTCCCGCACACCGACCGGATGGACTACGTCGCCTCGGCGACGAACAACCACGCCTACGTCCTCGTCGTCGAGAAGCTCCTCGGCGTCGAGGTGCCGAAGCGGGCCCAGTACATCCGCGTCCTGCTCGACGAGATGCAGCGGATCTCGTCGCACGTCCTCTGGCTCGCGACGGCGGCGATCGACCTCGGCGCCATCACGCCGTTCTTCTACACGTTCCGCGACCGCGAGGTGATCCTCGACCTCTTCGAGGAGTACTGCGGCGCACGCCTCACGCTGAACTGCATGCGGATCGGCGGCCTCCCGGTCGACCTGACGCCGGGCTGGCTCGAGAAGGTCCGCGCGTTCATCGAGCCGTTCGAGAAGGCGATCGACGAGTACGAGGACCTCCTGACCGAGAACCGGATCTGGAAGGAGCGGACGATCGGGATCGGGGTCCTCGACGAGAAGCGCTGCATCGAGTGGGGGATGACCGGGCCGGTCCTCCGGGCCGCCGGCAAGGCCTGGGACGTCCGGCGGGCGCTCCCGTACGAGTGCTACCCCGAGCTCGAGTTCGACATCCCCGTCGGGAAGAACGCCGACACGTACGACCGCTACCTCGTCCGCGTCGCCGAGATCCGTCAGAGCCGCCGGATCGTCCGGCAGTGCCTCGACTGGCTCGAGAAGAACCCGGGGACCGAGATCCGCGGGAAGGTGCCGCGCGTCATCAAGCCGCCGGCGGGCGAGGCGTACGCCTCCGTCGAGGCGCCGAAGGGGGAGCTCGGCTTCCACCTCGTCTCGAGCGGGGCCAACAAGCCGTACCGCCTCCACGTGAGGCCCCCGAGCTTCATCAACCTGCAGGCTCTCCCCGAGATGGCGCAGGGCCACCTCGTGGGCGACCTCGTGGCCGTCATCGGGACGATCGACATCGTCCTCGGCGAAGTCGACCGGTAGGAACGCGATGTCCGAGAGCCTCATCCACTACGTCCTGATCCCCTTCGTCAAGGGGCTCGTCACCGTCCTCCTCCTCGCCCTCGCCGCCGGGGTCCTCACCTGGATCGAGCGGCGGCTCCTCGGGAGGCTCCAGATCCGCAAGGGGCCGAACCGGGTCGGGCCGCAGGGCTTCTTCCAGTGGATCGCCGACGTCGTGAAGCTCGTCTTCAAGGAGGACGTCGTCCCGTCGCGGGCGGAGAAGTTCCTCCACCTCCTCGGGCCGCTCCTCCTCTTCGTCCCGGCCGTCGTCGTCCTCGGCCTCGTGCCGTGGGGCCCCGAGGTGACGCTCTTCGGCGTCACGACGCCGCTCCACGCCGCGGCGGACGTGAACGTCGCGCTCCTCCTGATCCTCGCGGTCTCGACGATCGGGGTCTACGGGATCATCCTCGCCGGCTGGGCCTCGAACTCCAAGTACCCGCTCCTCGGCGGGCTCCGGTCGGCCGCTCAGCTCATCAGCTACGAGGTCCCGATGGGCTTCGCGGTCGTCTCCGCGATCCTGATGTCGGGCACCCTCTCGATGACCGGCATCATCGAGGCGCAGAAGCAGGCGGGCCTCTGGTTCGTCTTCCCCGGCCTCGTCTCCTTCTTCCTCTACTTCGTCTCCGGCGTCGCCGAGACGAACCGGACCCCCTTCGACCTCCCCGAGGCCGAGAGCGAGCTCGTCGGCGGGTTCCACACCGAGTACTCGGGCTTCCGCTGGGCGATCTTCTTCATGTCCGAGTACGGGAACATGATCTCCATCTCGGCCGTCACGACGACGCTCTTCTTCGGCGGGTGGCTCCGTCCCTTCCCGAACGTCGCGTGGCTCTCCTTCCTCGACGTCGTCCCGCCGTTCTTCTGGTTCGCCGGGAAGGTCTTCCTCTTCCTCGTCGCCTACATCTGGTTCCGGGCGACGTTCCCGCGCTACCGGTTCGACCAGCTGATGGCGCTCGGGTGGAAGAGCCTCATCCCGATCTCCCTCGTCAACCTCTCGCTCGTCGCGGTCGCGGCCCTCTGGGGCGCCTCCGGCCTGAAGGTCCTCGGCGCGGTCCTCTTCGCCCTCGTCGCGGCGGGCCTCGTCGCGGTGAGGCTCCGCCCCGCGCGCCCGAGGACGACGACGACGATCGCGGCCGCGAAGGTGGAGGTGCGCGCGTGAGCTTCCTCGACCGCGTCCTCCTCCTCGACATCTTCGCGGGCCTGAAGGTCACGGCGACCCACGGCGCGCGGAAGGCCGACACCGTCGAGTATCCCGAGAAGAGCAAGGAGCCCTCCGAGCGGTTCCGCGGGATGTTCCGCCTCGACGAAGAGCGCTGCATCAAGTGCACGCTCTGCGCGATCGAGTGCCCCATCAACATCATCTACATCGACTGGCACACCGAGAAGACGCCCGAGGGGAAGGCCGAGAAGAAGCTCGACCGCTTCGACCTCGACATGAAGCGCTGCATGTTCTGCGGCCTCTGCGAGGAGGCCTGCCCGACGAACCCGCGCTCGATCTGGCTCGCCACGAAGACGTACGAGCTCGGCGTCTACGAGCGCGACGAGGCGCTCTACCTCGACAAGTCGAAGCTCACGAAGTGGGACGGGAACGTGAAGCCCTACCCGGGCGTCGACCCCGACAAGGCGCCGGTGAACCCGGCCAAGGAGAAGTGACGTGGAGCCGGCCCTCTTCTTCTTCTGGGTCTTCGCCGCGGTGACGGTCGCCGGCGCGGCGGGCGTCGTCGTGATGCGGCAGCCGATCCACTCGGCGCTCTTCCTCTTGATGTCGTTCCTCGGAGTCGCCTGCCTCTACGTGCAGGCCCGCGCCGACCTCGTCGCCGCGGTGCAGGTCCTCGTCTACGCGGGCGGCATCATGATCCTCTTCCTCTACACGATCATGCTCGTGAACGTGCGGCGGCAGAGGACGGAGCGGTTCCTCCACCTCCAGGCGGTCCCCGCCCTCGGCTTCGGCTTCCTCTTCCTCCTCGTCGTCGGCGGCGTCGTCGTGAGCGAGGCGAGGATCCTCGCCTCCCGGGCGCCCCTCCCCGACCCGAAGGTCCTCGCGACGACGGTCGCGAACGGGAAGGTGATCGCCGGGAACGCGCAGGCCGTCGGCTGGATGCTCTACCGGGACTACCTCCTCCCGTTCGAGATCGCCTCGGTCTTCCTCCTCGTCGCCATGATCGGAGCCGTCGTCCTCGGCAAGCGGACGATGGAGAGGTTCGACTAGATGATCACCCTGGCCCACTTCGTCGGCCTCTCGTTCGTCCTCTTCACGATCGGCGTCGTCGGCGTCCTCGTGCGGAGGAACCTCCTCACCGTCCTCATGTCGATCGAGCTGATGCTCAACGCCGTGAACATCAACCTCGTCGCCTTCTCGCGGCAGCTCGGCGACCTGACGGGCCAGGTCTTCACGGTCTTCGTCATCGCCGTCGCGGCGGGCGAGGCCGCGATCGGCCTCGCGATCATCATCTCGCTCCACCGCCTGAAGGCCTCGGTGAACCTCGACGAGGCGGCGGAGATGAAGGGCTGAGCCGATGACCGCCGAGACCTTCCTCCCCTGGATCCCGGTCTTCCCCCTCCTCGGCTTCCTCGTAAACGGCCTCCTCTACCTCGTCGCGCACTCGAAGCTCGGCGGCAAGGACGCGCCGCTCGGCGCGCACGGCCACGACGCCCATGCCGGGCACGACGCGCACGGCGCCACCCACGCGGGCCACGACGACCACGGCCACGGAGGCCACGGGCACGGCGCCCACGTCGACATCCCCTTCAAGGCCGTCCACACCTGGGTCGGGCCGCTCGCCTCGGGCCTCTCGTTCCTCTTCGCCCTCCTCGCGATCGGCTCCTGGTGGAGCGAGACGGGCGGGCACCACGAGAAGGTCGTCACCCTCTGGACCTGGATCCCGGCCGGGGCGAACGGCGGCTGGATGGGCCTCAAGGACCTCGCCTTCGACGTCGCCTTCCGGATCGACCCGCTCTCGGCCCTGATGCTCGGGTTCGTGACCTTCATCGGGACGCTGATCCACGTCTACTCCGTCGGGTACATGGGGCACGACGCGGGGTACGGCCGCTTCTTCGCCTACCTCAACCTCTTCATGTTCTCGATGCTGACGCTCGTCCTCGGGGCCAACCTGGCGATCCTCTTCGTCGGGTGGGAGGGCGTCGGCCTCTGCTCCTACCTCCTCATCGGCTACTACCACGACAAGGACTTCGCCGCGGACGCGGGGAAGAAGGCCTTCGTCATGAACCGGATCGGCGACGCCGGGTTCCTCATGGGGCTCTTCGCCTGCGTCGCGATGTTCGGCACGGTCGACTTCGGGAAGATGTTCGAGGCGGCCGCCTCCGACCCGGCCGTCTACGCCGCCGGCGGCCTCATGACCTTCGCCTGCCTCGCGCTCTTCGTCGGGGCGACGGGCAAGAGCGCGCAGATCCCGCTCTACGTCTGGCTGCCGGACGCGATGGCCGGCCCGACCCCCGTCTCGGCCCTCATCCACGCCGCGACGATGGTCACCGCGGGCGTCTACATGGTCGCCCGCTGCAACGTCTTCTTCCGGATCTCGCACGAGTGGGCGCTGAAGACGCTCGGCGAGAACCCGTCGGTGTGGGGCCTCCTGACGCACGACGCCTCGTTCGTCGTCGCCGTGGTCGGCGGCGTCACGGCCTTCGTCGCCGCGACGATCGGCCTCGCGCAGACGGACATCAAGAAGGTCCTCGCCTACTCGACCGTCTCGCAGCTCGGCTACATGTTCCTCGGCTGCGGCGTCCTCGCGTTCGGCGCGGGGATGTTCCACGTCTTCACCCACGCCTTCTTCAAGGCCTGCCTCTTCCTCGGCTCCGGGTCGGTCATCCACGCCCTCTCGGGCGAGCAGGAGATGACGGCGATGGGGGGGCTGCGGACGAAGATCCCGCAGACCTATCGGACGATGCTCCTCGCGACGATCGCGATCGCGGGAGTGCCGTTCTTCTCCGGCTTCTTCTCGAAGGACCAGATCCTCGCCGAGACGTTCGTGGGAGGGCACCCGGTCCTCTGGGCGCTCGCCGCCCTGACGGCGGGCCTGACGGCGTTCTACATGTTCCGGCTCGTGAAGATGACGTTCTTCGGCGAGTACCGGGGGCCGAAGGAGACCTGGGAGCACGTCCACGAGTCGCCCGCGTCGATGACGGTCGTGCTCTGGATCCTCGCCATCGGCGCGGTCGT
Source organism: Thermoanaerobaculia bacterium (assembly GCA_039812785.1). Lineage (GTDB taxonomy): Bacteria > Acidobacteriota > Thermoanaerobaculia > UBA5066 > UBA5066 > UBA5066. The sequence continues at coordinate 5,851 of JBDIBE010000137.1, forward strand.
CGTCGGTTACGTCGGAATCCCGAACTTCCTCGTCCCCGGGGGGAACCGCTTCGAGGCCTTCCTCCACCCGGCCTTCCCGGCCCTTCCGGCCGGCTGGACGCCCCACCCGCACGAGGCGTCGCACTCCCTCGAGTGGACGCTCATGCTCGCCTCGATCGCCATCGCGGGCCTCGGCATCCTCCTCGCGACGACCTTCTTCTACAAGGGCTCGGCGCCGTTCGCGCTCCCCGAGAAGGTCGCGGCGGCCTTCCCGAACGCCTACCGCTGGGTGCGGAACAAGTACTTCGTCGACGAGGGGTACGAGGCCGTCTTCGTGAACGGCCTCGTGAAGAAGGGCGGCCGGCTCCTCTGGGAGATCGACGCCCGCGTCGTCGACGGGCTCGTGAACGGGACGCGCCACCTGACGGTCGGCGTCTCCCACCTCTCGAGCTGGTTCGACAAGACCTTCGTCGACGGCGCCGTGAACGGCGTCGGCGAGACGTTCCAGTCGGGGTACCGCGGCTACCGCCGCCTCCAGACCGGACAGACCCAGAACTACGCATTCGGGATGGCCGCGGGCGTCTTCGCCCTCGTCTGCCTCTACATCATCTTCGCGTGACGGACTAAGGACGCCGAATGAACGGACTCCTCTCGCTCCTCATCCTCCTGCCGACGCTCGGGGCGCTCGCGATCCTCTTCCTTCCCCGGGAGAAGACGGGGGCCATCAAGGCCCTGACGACCGTGGTCGCGGGCCTCACATTCGTCCTCTCGCTCCCGCTCTGGTTCGCGCGGGGGTTCCGGGAGTCGGCCGGCTTCCTGTTCCGCGAGGACCTCGACTGGATCCCCTCGCTCGGGGTGAGGTACTCCCTCGGCGTCGACGGGATCGCGGCCCTCCTGATCCTGCTGACGACGCTCCTCTCGTTCATCTCGGTGTACAGCTCGTACACCGCGGTGAAGACGCGGGAGAAGGAGTACTACGTCTTTCTCCTCCTCCTCGAGACGGGGATGATCGGGGTCTTCTGCGCCCTCGACTTCTTCCTCTTCTACGTCTTCTGGGAGGTCATGCTCGTCCCGATGTACTTCCTCATCGGGGTCTGGGGCGGGCCGAGGAAGCTCTACGCCGCGATCAAGTTCTTCCTCTACACCCTGTTCGGGTCGGTGATCATGCTCCTCGCGATCATCGCCCTCTACTTCTTCAACACCTCGGGCTTCCTCTTCTGGAAGGGCCTCGGCAACGCGCCGACGTTCGACATCCTCCACTTCCACGCGATCGCGAGCCAGATCCCGCCGGACCTCCAGGTCTGGCTCTTCTGGGCCTTCTTCCTCGGCTTCGCGATCAAGGTCCCGATGTTCCCCTTCCACACGTGGCTCCCCGACGCGCACGTCGAGGCCCCCACGGCCGGCTCGGTCATCCTCGCGGGCGTCCTCCTCAAGATGGGGACGTACGGGTTCCTCCGGTTCTCGCTCCCGATCTGCCCGTCGGCCGCCTCGACCTCCTGGGTCCAGCTGACGGTCGTCGTCCTCTCGATCATCGGCATCATCTACGGCTCCCTCGTGGCGATGGTCCAGAAGGACATCAAGAAGCTCGTCGCCTACTCCTCGGTCGCCCACCTCGGCTTCGTCATGCTCGGCCTCTTCGCGCTGAACAACGCGGGCATGCAGGGCGGCGTCCTCCAGTCGATCAACCACGGCCTCTCGACGGGCGGGCTCTTCCTCCTCGTCGGGATCATCTACGAGCGCCGCCACACGCGGCAGATCGTCGACTTCGGCGGCGTCTCGCAGGTCATGCCGGTCTACGCGACGCTCTTCATGGTCATCACCCTCGCCTCGATCGGCCTGCCGCTCCTGAACGGCTTCGTCGGCGAGTTCACCATCCTCGTCGGCGCGTTCCTCGCGAACTGGCGCTGGGCGCTCTTCGCGAGCTTCGGCGTCGTCCTCGGCGCGGCCTACATGCTCTGGCTCTACCAGCGCGTCTTCTTCGGCGAGCTCAAGCACGAGGAGAACAAGTCCCTCGAGGACCTCAACCTCCGCGAGCTCGCGACGCTCGTCCCGCTCGTCGTCGCCTGCTTCTGGATCGGCCTCTACCCGAAGCCGTTCTTCGCGATGACGGCCCCCGCGTCGGCGAAGATCGTCGCGGCCGTCGACCAGGCCCGCGGCCTCACCTCGGTCGCCGAGGCGAAGGTCCCGGCCGCGGCCGCCCCGGCGGGCGCCGTCCCGGCCGC
>JBDIBE010000138.1:0-7995 GCA_039812785.1 Thermoanaerobaculia bacterium
GTAGCGGGCGCGGGCGGTGACGGCCTCCTCGTAGGCCTGCCTCACCTCGAGCGACACGCCGTCGGCGAAGCGGGCGACGTCCTGGCGCCCCGCCTCGGCCTCGGCGCGGGCCGCGGCGGCGGCCGCCTTGTCGGCGCCGCCCGCAAAGACGTTGATCGAGGCGAAGGCCATGAGCGTCCCGGCCGAGCCGCTCGCCCCGAAGAGGTTCTTGTCGTGGAGGTCCCAGCGCCCGAGGACGCCGACCTTCGGCCACCAGGAGGCCTTCTTCACCTTCTCCTCGAGCTCCCCCGCGCGGAGGAGGCTCCGGGCGGCGGCGAGGTCGCGGCGGGAGGCGCCCGCGGCGGCGACCCAGGTGGCGGCGTCCCCGTCGAGCGGCCTCGGCGCCGCGAGCGGGGCGAGCTCCCAGGTGGAGCCCTGGTCGACGCCGATCCGGAAGGCGAGGTTCGCGTTCGCGACCCGGACCTTCCCCTTCGCGTCCTCGAGCATGTCTTCGACCCGGGCGAGCTCGACCTCGGCGCGGAGGAGCTCGGAGCGGACGAGCATCCCCTGCTCGACGTAGCGCTTCGCCAGCTCCACGTGCGCCTTCACCGTGTCGCGCGCCTTCATCAGCAGGCCGACGTACTCCTCGGCCTGCGCGAGCATCACCCACGCCTCGCCGGCGGAGAGGGCGGCGTTGTCGGCGGCCCAGGAGGCCTGGCTCGTCGCCGCGTCGGCGGCGCTCCGGGCCTGGTCGATCCGGCCCGAGAGCTCGCCGCCGGTGAAGAGCGGCACCATCGCCTCGAAGCGCGTGATCGCCGTGCCGCTCCAGCCCGGCTCGTTCGGGTCCGTCGAGACGAACTTCTGGAAGGAGAACTCCTTCCGGTTCATCTCGAGGGCGAAAGACTCGGCGGGGGAGTCGGTCCGGATGTAGGTCTCCGAGGCGTTCAGGGACGGGAGGCGGAACGCCGAGGCCTGCTTCGCGCGCTCCTTCGCCGCCTCCTGGCGCGCCTTCGCGGCGGCGACCTCGCGGGCTCCGTCGCGGGCGCGGGACATCGCCTCGCCGAGCGAGAGCGGGCCGTCCGCGCGGACGGCGCCGGACGCCAGGACGAGGACCGCCGCCGCCACTCCGATTCTCATGTCTCCTCCTTGGGTCTTCCGGGGCGCGCGGCGCCCCGTGGTGTCTGACTATATGAAAATATAGTTATAAAGTTTCTGCCTGTCAAGCCCCCCGGAATCGGGTCCGGCCCGGGAGGCTCCAGGCGCTGCAATCAGGACCTTTCTGGGCGGAATCGGGGCGGATTCGGGAAACCGGCCCATTGTGCACCCGGAGGGCGCCCGGCGGCGGGCGGCGGAGGCCTCCGGCGCGCCGGGGCGCGCGAACGGCTAACATCGGAAACCCGAGGGCCATGCGACAGGACGAACCCGCAGCGGGCGAGAGGACGGACCGCTACCGGCGGCAGCGGCGGATCCAGGAAGCGACCTACGCCATCGCGCAGGCCGTGACGTCGAGCGTCGGCCTCGACGACCTCTTCGCCCGGATCCACCGGATCGTCGCCGGGCTCATGGAGGCCCGGAACCTCTACGTCGCCCTCCTCGACGAGGCGACGGGGAACCTCTCCTTCCCCTACTTCCGCGACGAGATCGACGCGGAGCCGCCGGCCGGCCCGGTCCCGGCGGGCCGGGGCCTGACGGGCTACGTCCTCCGGACGGGGCGGCCGCTCCTGGCGACCCCGGAGGTCTTCGACGCCCTCGTCGCCGAGGGGGAGGTCGAGCCGATCGGCGCCGCCTCGATCGACTGGCTCGGGGTGCCGCTCCGGGCGGGGGAGAGGACGATCGGCGTCCTCGCCGTCCAGAGCTACGCCGGGAACGTCCGCTATGGCGAGGAGGACCAGGCGCTCCTCGGCTTCGTCTCCTCGCAGGTCGCCCTCGCGATCGAGCGGCGCCGCTCGGAGGAGGCGCTCCGCCAGAGCGAGCGGCGCCACCGCGCCGTCCTCGAGGCGCTCCCCGACCTCCTCTTCGTCCTCGGCCGCGACGGGCGCTACCTCGCCGTCCACGCGGCGCGGCCGGAGTCGCTCGCCGCGCCCCGCGAGGCCCTCCTCTCCACGACGGTGGGCGAAGCCCTTCCCGCGGAGCAGGCCGCCATCTGGATGGACGCGATCGGGCGCTGCCTCGAGACCGGCGGCGTACAGGTGGTCGAGTACGAGCTGGACGTCCCTGCGGGCCGGCGCGCCTTCGAGGGGCGCGTCGTCCCGCACGACGCCGACTCGGTCCTCTCCATCGTCCGCGACGTCACGGAGCGCGTCGAGCGCGAGCGGGCCCTGCGCGAGCGGGAGCGCGAGCTCAAGCGCCTGACCGGCAACATGATCGACGTCATCTCCGAGACGGACCTCTCGGGAGTCGTCCGCTTCGCGACGCCCTCCTACGAGGCCGCAACGGGGTGGAGCCCCGCGGAGTTCATCGGCCACAACGCCCTCGAGTACATCCACCCCGAGGACCTCGAACTCTCGCGCGAGATGCTCGGGAGGAAGGCGCTCCGGGACGGCTCCTCGTCCTTCACCTACCGCTTCCGGACGAAGGACGGCCGCTGGCTCTGGGTCGACTCCGTCGTCACGCTCGTCCGCGACGAGAAGGGCGGGCCCGAAGGGCTCGTCATCACGAGCCGCGACGTGACGGAGAGGAAGCGCGACGAGGAGATCGTGAGGCTCCAGCACGAGACGGAACGGAGCCTCCTGCGGCGCGAGGGGCTCGACGCGATCCTCGGGAGGATCTGCGCGCGCGTCGCCGACCTCTACGATTTCCCCGCGGTCTGGATCGGGATCAAGGAGGCGGACGGGAGGATCGAGCCGCGGGCCGTCGCCGGAAGCGCCTCGGCCTTCGTCCGGCGGGCGGCCTTCCGCTGGGACGAGACGCCGGAGGGGCACGGCCCGTCGGGCGAGGCGGTGAGGACGGGGCGCCCGGTCTTCGTGGAGGCGCTCGCCGACCCGCGGATCGACGCCTGGCGCGACGGGGCCGCCTCCTGGGGCCTCGGCGCGGCGCTCTCCGTCCCCCTCGTCGTCGACGAACGGGTCCTCGGCGTCCTCTCCTGCTACGCGCGGGGGCCCGAGGCGTTCCGCGGGGCGGTCGTCGTCCCGATCGCCCGGATCGCCGACCAGGCGGCCCTCTCGCTCCTCGAGGCCGAGCAGCTCGAGCGGATCGAGCTCCAGACGGCGGCCCTGGAGGCGACCGCCAACGCCGTCGTCATCACGGATCGCGAAGGGCGCGTCGAGTGGATCAACCGCGCCTTCTCCGACCTCACGGGGTTCGAGCTCGAGGAGGTCCGCGGACAGACGCCGCGCGTCCTGAAGTCGGGGATCCAGAGCGAGTTCTACTACGAGAAGATGTGGGAGGCGATCCTCGCGGGGAACGTCTGGCGCGGGGAGCTCTACAACCGGCGGAAAGACGGGACCGTCTACGTCGAGGAGCAGACGATCACCCCCGTGACGGGCGGCGACGGGGCGATCCGCCACTTCGTCGCCGTCAAGCAGGACGTCACGCAGCGGCGGCGGACGGAGGAGCGGATCCGCTACCTCGCCCTCCACGACCCGCTCACCGACCTCGGCAACCGGCGCTCCGTCGAGGAGAGCCTCGAGCGGGTCGTCGCGCGCGCGCGCCGCGGGACGCCCGGCTCCCTGCTCCTCCTCGACCTCGACCACTTCAAGGTCGTCAACGACACGCTCGGCCACGCCGCGGGCGACACCGTCCTCGTCGAGCTCGCGCGGCTCCTCGGCACCCTCCGCCGCCCCGGCGACGAGATCGCGCGACTCGGCGGCGACGAGTTCGTCCTCGTCCTCGAGGGGATCCCGGCCGAGGCGGGGCGGATGGTCGCCGAGCGGCTCCGCCGCGCCGTCCACGAGCACCGGTTCGAGGTCGGCGGCCGCCGCTTCGACCTCGGCGTCAGCGTCGGCGTCGTCCCGATCGACGGGCGCCTCAACGCCGCCGCCCTTCTCGCCGTCGCCGACTCGGCCCTCTACTCCGCCAAGGAGCGGGGCCGGAACCGCGTGGTCGTCCTCGACGGCACCGTGGCCCCGACGCCCCTCTCCGAGGCGAGCGTCTGGGCCTCGCGCATCAAGGACGCCCTGAAGGAACGGCGCCTCGTCCTCGCCTACCAGCCCATCTTCCGGCTCGACACGGGGCGGACGGCGCACTACGAGGCGCTGCTCCGGCTGCGGGACGACGGCGGCGGCCTCGTCGGGCCGACCGCGTTCCTCCCCGCGGCCGAGCAGTTCGGCCTTCTTCCCCAGCTCGACGCGTGGGTCGTCGACGAGGTCCTCGAGACGCTGCGGGGGCGCGAGGACGTCGAGGTCTTCGTCAACCTCTCGGGCGCGAGCCTCGGCGAGGAGGCGCACCTGCAGGCGCTCGAGGACCGGATCCGCGAGAGCGGGATCGGGACGGGGCGCCTCGCCTTCGAGGTGACGGAGACGACGGCCGTCCGCGACATGATCGCGGCCCGCGAGTGGATGCGGCGGCTGCGCGACCTCGGCTGCCGCTTCGCGCTCGACGACTTCGGCATCGGCTTCTCGTCGTTCTCGTACCTGCAGAGCCTCCCGGCCGACTACGTCAAGATCGACGGCTCGTTCATCCGCGACCTCGACACGAACCTCGCGAACCGCGCGCTCGTCCGGGCGATCGACACGGTCGCCCACACCCTCGGCAAGGAGACGATCGCCGAGCAGGTCGAGAACCTCGGGGCGGTCCAGGTCCTCCGCGAGCTCGGCGTCGAGTTCGGCCAGGGCTTCGCCCTCGGCGAGCCGCGCACCGAGCTCCCGCCGCGCGCCGACGCCTAGAATCGCCCGGCTCCGGGCCGCGCCCGCGACGAAGGAGAGGACCATGGCCAGCGAGAAGCCCCGCCGCGTGGCGATCCTGACGAGCGGAGGCGACGCCCCCGGCATGAACGCCGTCGTCCGCGCCGCGGTCCGGGCGGCCCTCGAGCACGGCCTCGAGGCCTTCGCCGTCGAGGAGGGCTTCCAGGGGCTCGTCGAGGGAGGGGCGCGGATCCGCCGGATGGGGTGGAACGACGTCGGAGGGATCCTCGCGAAGGGGGGGACGGTCATCGGCACGGCGCGGTGCCCGGCGTTCCGCACCCGCGAGGGGCGCCTCGCGGCGGCGCGGAACGTCGCTCGCGAGCGGATCGACGCCCTCGTCGTCGTCGGAGGCGACGGCTCTCTCACGGGGGCCGACCTCTTCCGGCGCGAGTGGCCCTCGCTCCTGGCGGAGCTCGCGGCGAAGGGGGAGATCCCCGCGGAGACGGCGCGGGCGGCGGCGCCGCTCGCGCTCGTCGGCCTCGTCGGGTCGATCGACAACGACATGGCCGGGACCGACATGACGATCGGCGCCGACACGGCGCTCCACCGGATCGTCGAGGCCGTCGACGCGCTCGTCTCGACCGCGGCGAGCCACCAGCGGACGTTCGTCGTCGAGGTGATGGGGCGCAACTGCGGCTACCTCGCGCTCATGAGCGCGCTCGCGACCGGCGCCGGATGGGTCCTGATCCCGGAGGCGCCCCCCGAGGGGGACGACTGGGAGGAGAAGATGTGCGCCGTCCTCGCCGAGGGGCGCAGGGCGGGCCGCCGCCACTCCACCGTGATCGTGGCGGAGGGGGCGGTCGACCGGCAGGGACGCCCGATCCCGGCCGAGCGCGTCCGCAAGCTCCTCGAGGAGAGGCTCGGGACCGAGACGCGGACGACGGTCCTCGGGCACGTCCAGCGGGGCGGCGCGCCGAGCGCCTTCGACCGGACGATGGGCTCGCTCCTCGGCGTCGCCGCGATCGACGAGGTGCTGAGGTACGGGCCCGACGACGTGCCGTGCCTCATCGGCCTCCGGGAGAACCGGATCGTCCGCGTGCCGCTCATGGAGAACGTCGACAAGGCGCGCGCCGTCGGCGAGGCGATCCGCGCGGGCGACTTCGACCGCGCGATGGAGCTCCGCGGCGCCGGCTTCCGGAGCGCGTTCCGGATCCTGAAGACGCTCGTCCGCGCCTTCCCGCACGGCCCGCGCGACGGCCAGAGGCGCCGCCGCTTCCTCGTCCTCCACGCCGGCGCGCCGGCGCCGGGGATGAACACGGCCGTCCGCGCGGCCGTCCGCCTCCTCGTCGACCAGGGGCACGTCGTCCTCGGGGCCCGCGGAGGGTTCGACGGCCTCCTCGCGGGCGACGTCGCGCCTCTCGACTGGATGAGCGTCCACGGCTGGGTCTCGCAGGGGGGCGCCGAGCTCGGGACGAGCCGGAAGGTGCCGTCGGCCGGGGAGCTCCCTGCGCTCGCGGCGGCTCTCGCCGACCGGCAGGTCGAGGGGGTCCTCCTCGTCGGAGGGTGGGCCGCCTACCAGGCGGCGTTCCGGATGCAGGCCGCGCGCACGGCCCACGCCGCCTTCCGCGTCCCGATCGTCTGCGTCCCGGCGGGGATCGACAACGCCCTCCCCGGCTCCGAGCTCTCGATCGGGGCCGACACGGCGCTCAACGCGATCGTCGAGGCCGTCGACAAGATCAAGCAGTCGGCCGTGGCGTGGCGGCGCGCGTTCGTCGTGGAGGTGATGGGCCGCTTCTGCGGCTACCTCGCGGTGATGTCGGGCCTCGCGACGGGGGCCGAGCGCGTCTTCACCCACGAGGAGGGGATCACGATGGCCGGCCTCGAGAGGGACCTCGAGCGGCTCGTCGCGGGCTTCCGGAAGGGCAAGCGCCTCGCCCTGATGATCCGGAACGAGAACGCGAGCCCCGTCTTCACCTCCGACGTCCTGAGGCGCCTGTTCGAGGAGGAGGGAAAGGGGCTCTTCGACTCGCGCCAGGCGATCCTCGGGCACCTGCAGCAGGGGGGCGATCCGACGCCGTTCGACCGGATCGTCGCGACGCGCTCGGCGGCGCGGGCCGTCGAGGTGCTCCTCGAGGAGAGCGTGAAGGACGACCCGGCCGCCTGCTACCTCGGCTACGTGGCGGGGCGGCTCACGACGTTCCCGCTCGCGGCGATGGCGGCGCAGGTGGACGAGGAGTTCGAGCGCGCCCTCGACCCCTGGTGGCGCACGGTCGAGCCGGTCGTGCGGCTCCTCGGGCAGGCGGGCCCGGGGGCGGAGGCCTGACATCCTCCCCCCGCGTCTCTGCTACAGCGTCTCCCCCTCGAAGTACGAGCCGCTCCCGACGCCGGCCTCGTCGCGGTGGCCGGAGGGGACGAGGACGATCGGCGGGAGCTCGTTCTCGACGAGGTAGCCGAAGCGGCTGCGGAAATCGGAGAGGGACATGCCGCAGGTCGCCGCGAACTTGGCGAGCTCGTGCGGGTCCTCGAAGTCGTCCTTGCGGAGCCGGATCATGTAGCGCCGCGCGATCGCGTAGCGGGTCGAGTGGACGTCGACCATCCGCACTTTCGTCCGCCCCGTGACCGGGTCGAGCATGTCGGCGAAGGGGATGGCGACGAAGTTCCCCCCCTGCATCGAGACCATCGCGCCGGTCCCGCCCGAGAGGATGAACTTGGCGGCGCAGTAGCCGAGGTCGCGCGTGTACTCGAGGTCGTAGGGGATCGGGTCGGCGCAGCGGAGCTCGTAGCCGATGTTCTTGTCGGTGACGGTCGCCTTCACGCCGAGCTTCTTCAGCTCCTCGTTGACGGCCATCTTCAGGATCTCGCCGATGTTCACGTCGGCGATCCTCAGGTGCCCGTGGGCGTCCCGCTCGGCCTCGGCGAGCCCCTTCAGCTCCTCGGGGTCGAGCTCGAGGACGAGCCCCTCCGCGATGATCGCCACGCCGTCGCGGCGCCCGTAGCTGAGGCGCTTGAGGATCGCGCCGACGAGCGTGTCGACGATCGCCTTGAAGCGGACCTTCTGCCCCTGGAACTCCTCGGGGATGAGCGTGAGCGTCGCGCCCGCCGCCTTCCCGATGCCGAGCGCGAGGTGGCCGGCCTTGCGGCCCATCGCGATCACGAAGTACCAGCGCGAGGTCGTCTTGGCGTCGACCATCAGGTTCTTGACGATCTCGACGCCGACGTGGCGCGCCGTCTGGAA
>JBDIBE010000139.1:0-7942 GCA_039812785.1 Thermoanaerobaculia bacterium
CGTGGCGGGGCTCGCGCTCGAGGGGATCCCAGCGTTCCTCGGGGCGACGTCGGCCGCAGCGGTGCATCTCGCGACGACGGTCGCCTGCGGCCTCGTCGGCCTGCCGCTCCTTCTCCGGCGCGGCGGCGGCGCGGAGCCCGGGCCTACGTCTTCGCCGCGCTGAGGCGGCGCGAGCCGGGCGAATCGACCGCCTGCCCGAGGCGGCAGTAAGGGCACTCCGCCTCCGGCCACGTCGGCACCTCCATCCGGAGGACCGACCGGAACGGCAGCCCCTCGAGGAGGCCGCTCCCGCCCCCCACCGCCTCGGCGCGGCGGTCGACGACGGCCGCGCAGGCGACCGCGGCGGCGCCGAGCCTCGCGACGAGGTCGAGCACCTCGCGGGTGGAGCCGCCCGTGGTGACGACGTCCTCGACGACGACGACCCTCTCTCCCCGCTCGAGGCCGAGGCCGCGCCGGAAGGTGAAGGCCCCGTCGACGCGCTCGGTGAAGATCGCCCGCTTCCCCAGGGCGCGGCCCACTTCGTGGCCGATGATGAGCCCGCCCATCGCGGGCGAGACGACGGCGTCGATGCCGAGGCCCGCGAGCGCCGCGCCGAGCGCGGCGCCGAGAGCGCCGGCGCGGTCGGGCCACTGGAGGACCTTCGCGCACTGGAGGTACTTGTCGGAGTGGAGGCCGGAGGAGAGCTTGAAGTGGCCCGAGAGAAGGGCCTCCGTCTCCTCGAAATACCGGAGCGCTTCGTTCGCGTTCATGCGCCGTCCTCGCGTTTCTTCAGGCCGTAGCGGTCCATCTTCTTGTAGAGGTTCGAGCGCGGCGTCTCCACCGCCTCGGCCGTCCGCGTCACGTTGCCGCCGTTCTCGGCGAGCTTCGCGACGAGGAAGAGCTTCTCGGCCTCGTCCTGGAACTCCTGGAGCGTCTTGATTCCGAGGAGGCGGCCCCAGACGGCGCCGTCGCCGGCCTCCCCCGCCGGCGGAGCCGCCTCGCGGCTCTCCGCGACCCCTGCCGGGGGTTCGGGATCCCCTTCGCGGACGACCCTCCCGCCGCGGACGACGACCGCCCCCTCGGCGCGCGCCTCCGGGGCGCCGTCCACGTCGGCGGCGTCGACGACGTCGCCGTCCGTCATGATCATGAGCCGCTCGACGTGGTTCTTCAGCTCGCGGACGTTCCCCGGCCAGGGGCGCGCGGCGAGCGCCATGAGCGCCGCGTCGGTGAAGCGCTTGGGCCGGTAGTTGTTCGTCCGCGCGAAGAGCTCGGCGAAGTGGAGGACGAGGGCGGGGACGTCCTCGGGGTGCTCGGCGAGCGCCGGGGTCTTCAGCGGGATGACGGCGAGCCGGTAGTAGAGGTCCTCGCGGAACCGCCCCAGCCGGATCATCTCCGTCAGGTCGCGGTTCGTGGCGGCGACGACGCGCACCTTCACGCGGACGACGCGCGGGCTGCCGACCGGCTCGACCTCCCCCTCCTGGAGGACGCGGAGGACCTTGGCCTGCGCCGAGAGCGACATGTCGCCGATCTCGTCGAGGAAGATCGTGCCGCCGTCGGCCTCGACGAACTTCCCCACCTGCTTCCGCTCGGCCCCCGTGAACGACCCCTTCTCGTGCCCGAAGAGCTCCGACTCGATGAGCGTCTCGGGAATGGCCGCGCAGTTGACCTGGATGAAGGGGCCCGAGCGGACGGCCGACCCCTCGTGGATCGACCGCGCGACGAGCTCCTTGCCGGTGCCGCTCGGGCCGACGATCAGGATCGTCGCGGGCGTCGGCGCGGCGCGCGACACGTCGGCGAGGAGCTTCTTCATCACCGGGGCGTCGCCGACGAGGCGCGTCAGGCCGAGACGGCTCCGCAGCTCGAGGTTCTCGCGCGTGAGGCGGGAGGCGTCGAGGACGCGCCGGAGCGCGTTCAGGACGTGCTCGGTCGCGAGCGGCTTCTCGAGGAAGTCGTTCGCGCCCGCGCGGATCGCCTCCATCGCCGTCCGCACGTCGCCGTGGCCGGAGATCATGACGACGGGCGTCGCGAGGCCGCGCTTTCGGATCTGCGCGAGCGTCTCGAGGCCGTCCTGGACGGGCATCTTGATGTCGAGGAGGAGGGCGTCGTGGTCGGGCGCCTCGGCGACCGCGTTCGGCCCGGCCGAGACGGCGGTGACGTCGTACCCCTCGTCGAGGAGGATCGCGCGGAGCGACTCCCGGATGTCGCTCTCGTCGTCGCAGATGAGGATCCGCTGGGCCATCGCCGCGGAGGATACGACGGCCGTCAGGGAAGGTTCGGGGCGGCGGCCGGCGGCCTGCCGATCTCCTCGAACGGCACGTTCAGGACGGGGTAGTCGCGCCAGTCCTTGTAGTCGAAGTGCCACCACTCCCAGGCGTAGACGAAGAAGCCCTCTCTCGCGAGCGCGTCGCGGAGGAGCTCGCGCCTGTCGAGCTGCTCCTTCGTCCCGCCCTCCCACGTCACGTACGAGCGCGGGCTCGCCTCGTCGTAGCCGGAACCCATGTCGGCCGCCCTCCCGGTGGCGAGGTCGTAGAGCGTCACGTCGACGGCGCAGCCGCGGTTGTGGCGCGAGCCGCGCGCGGGGTTCGCGACGAAGACCTTCTTGTCGTCGGGCGTCGCGTCCCAGAAGGCCTTCGTGACGGACCAGGGCCGGTAGCCGTCGAAGACCATCAGGCCGTATCCCTTCCCGGCGAGCGTCCGGTGGGCGCGGGCGAGCGCCTCGGCCGCGGGCCGCTGGAGGAAGGCCCGCGCCTCCCGGTAGACCGGCTGCCCGAGGAAGTTGTCGCTCCGCGCGTAGCGGACGTCGAGCCGGATCCCCGGCTCGAGCGCCGTCAGCTCGACGAGGTCGGGCGCCTTGAACGGCCCCGGCTCGACGGGAGGCCCGGCGGGAGCGACGGCGAGGAGGACGGCGGCGAGGAGAGCCTTCATGGAGCCTCCCGGGCTTGGGGTCAGGTCTTGATTTTCTATTCTGGAAGACGCTTCAACGCGAGGAGCGTGAAGTCGTCGGCGTAGTCCGGGCTCTCGCAGAACTCCGCGGTCTCCCGGACGATCGCGCTCACGATCTGCGCGCTCGGGAGCCGGCGGACGGCGGAGGCGACCTGGGCGAGACGGTCGACGCCGAACTCCCGCCCGGCGGGGTCTTCCGCCTCGACGACGCCGTCGGTGAAGAGGAGAAGGAGGTCCCCGGGGCTCAGTGCGACCTCACCCGCGAGGTAGCGGGCCCCGGCGAGGAGGCCGAGGGGCGGCCCTCCCGTCGTCAGCTTCGTGAACCGGCCGTCGGCGAGGACGTGGATCGGCGGCGCGTGGCCGCAGTTCGAGTAGGCGAGCCGCCCGCTCGCCGGGTCGAGGACACCGTAGACGGCGGTGACGTACTCGTTCGGGGCGACGCGGTCGCGGAGGAGACGGTTCGCCGCGGACGCGGTGCGCACGGGCTCGGGCTCCCCCTCCACCTGCGTCCGGAGGATCGCGCGGAACGTCGTGAGCGTCATCGCGGCGAGGCTCCCCTTGCCCGACACGTCGGCGACGACGAGGCCGATCCGCCCGTCGGAGAGCGGGATCTGGTCGTAGTAATCGCCCCCCACCTCGTACCGCGGCCGCGAGCAGCCCGCCGCGTCCCAGCCGGGGACGGCGGTCCAGGAGGCAGAGCTCTCTTCCCGCCCCGACTCGATCGCGAGCCGCAGCTGCTCCTCGAGCCGCTCGCGCTGGACGAAGAGGCGGTAGAGGATCGCCTTCTCCACGGCGATGGCCGCGGCGTCGGCGAAGAGGCGGAGGGTCTCGGCGTCGGCGAGGTCGTAGGCGGCCGACGTGTCGCTCTCGAGGTTCAGCACCGCGACGAGGCGCCCTCCCGCGCAGACGGGGACCGCGAGCTCCGATCGCGTCGTCGGGCGGCCGATGACGTAGCGCGGGTCGAGCGCGACGTCGGGCGCGACGGCCGGCTCGCCCGTCCGGAGGACGTGCCCGACGAGCCCCTGGCCGAGCGCGAGGAGCCGGTCGACGTCGTCGATCGGCCCGTCGAACCCGCGGCGGACCGTCGCCGCGATCTTCCGCCACGACACGCCGTAGCCGGGAAAGACCTCCTCGCGATTGAGGACGAAGAACCCTGCCGCGTCGTACCCGACCGCCTCCCGGAGCGTGTCGAGGAGCCGCCCCAGGAGCTGCTCGAGGTTGAGCGTGCCGTCGAGCTCGTTCGCGATCCTCACGAGGAGCCTGTTCCGCTCCTCCGTAGTCGGGCCGCGCCCCGGCCGGACCCCGCTCCTCGCCTCCGGGCCCATCCCCGTATCGTAACAGGGGTCAGGTCTTGATTTTCTATTCTGGCGCTCCGCTCGCGCGCCGTCATAAGCTCCATCCCCGCCATGATCACGCTCGTCCTGCTGCTCGCGCAGGCCGCGACACCGGCCGCGCCCGCCCCGACCCCGGCCCCGACCGCGCGCCCCGCCGCGACGCTTGGGCGCGCCCCCGTCGCGGCACGACCGAAGACGCTCAGCGACCACGCCGCCGAGATGAAGACGAAGGGGCAATCGCCCCGCGCCGTCTCCTTCGACGACGTGAGGACGGGAACGTCCGTCCCGCCGCCCGACGCGGAAGACGAGGCCGCAGAGGCCGGCGGGAAGTCGGGCGCCGCCTCCTCCCAGGCGAAGGGCGGCGGAGCGAAGGCCGCCGCCGAGGCCCAGAAGAGGATGGACCGCGCCGTCGAGAACGGCCTCTCCGTCCCCGAGCGGACGAGCACCTCCCGGCGGGACAAGGCCCGGCGCGAGTGGGACGCCGCGGCCGAGGCGTGCCGGCGCACTCCCGGCTGCGTCCCCCGTTACCGCGACGACGCCACCTTCGGCGAGAACAAGCCGCTCAAGACCGACGACGAGCTGATCGACGACGTGAGGAAGCGCGGCTTCTCCGAGCCGCATCCCGCGCCGAAGTAGCTGCGGGGTCAGGTCTTGATTTTCTATTCTGAGAGCGACGCGCGCCGTGGAGAGGATGGCGGAAGCGTGTGGGAGTCGAACCCACCCGCCGCCCCTCCCGGGGCGTGCACGCTGGTTTTGAAGACCAGGGGGGCCACCGGACCCCTTGCGCTTCCGCAGCGGATTCTAAGGGAAGGCGAAACGGGAAACTGGTGATGCGCGTCCTCTTCGTCGAGGGGAAGGACGAGGCCGCTCTCAGGGGCCTCGCGGAGTCCCTCGCGACCCCCTGGCGCCTCCTCTCCCGGCCCGAGCAGGGGCTCTTCCTCCTCGAGGCGAGGGACCCCGGCGAGGAGGCCGAGCGGGCGGCCGCCGCCGTTCCGGGCGCGCGCGCCTGGGCGTTCGACGTCGTCGCCGAGGGCCCGTCCGACTAGACTCCGGCCGATGGGCGCAACGCTTCCCCGCCGCGTCGTCGTCGGGATCACCGGTGCCTCCGGCATTCCCTACGCGAAGGACCTCCTCGAGACGCTCCGGCGCGCCGGGGGCGTCGAGGTCCACCTCGTGGCGACCGACGGGGCCCGCCGCGTCGCCGCCGACGAGCTCGGGACGACGCTCGAGGAGCTCTCCGCGCTCGCCGACGTCGTCCACCCGAACAAGGACATCGGCGCGTCGATCGCGTCCGGCTCGTTCCGGACGCTCGGCATGGTCGTCGTCCCGTGCAGCGCGACGACCCTGTCGAAGGTCGCCTACGGCGTCTGCGACAACCTCGTCACGCGCGCGGCCTACGTCCACATCAAGGAGAGGCGGCCGCTCGTCCTCGTCCCGCGCGAGGCGCCCCTGCCGCTCCCGACGCTCGAGGCGATGGTGAAGGCCGCGCAGGCCGGGGCGACGATCCTCCCGGCGAGCCCGGGCTTCTACACGCGGCCGCAGTCGATCGACGACCTCCTCGGCTTCGTCACGCAGCGCGTCCTCGACCTCCTCGGCATCGAGGCCGACCGCGCGCCGCGCTGGAAAGAGGCCTGACGCTCCTTCCGGCGCCCGCCCCCGTACACTCCGCCTCGTGGCGGCCTCCTCCCGGCACAGCCTCTTCACCGGCGCCTTCGCGGCGCTCGAGGAGCGCTTCCTCGCCGAGGTGCGCGCCCGCAAGGAGGGCGACCCGCTTCGCCCCGTCGACGTCCTCGTCGGCTCGAACCTCCTCGGCGTCTACCTGAGGCGCCGCGCCGCGGAGGCGCTCGGCGGGGTCGCGAACCTCCGCTTCCTGACGTTCCTCGACCTCGCGCGCGAGCGGGTCGCGGCGCCCGACCCGCGCCCGCCGCTCCCGCCGCTCGGAGAGGAGCTCCTCGCGCGACGGGCGCTCGCCGAGACGCCCGAGGCCGAGGTCTTCAAGGACCTCCGCACGCGCCCCTCCACGGCCGGGCTCGTCGCGCGGACCGCCGCCGACCTGCGCGGCGCCGGGATCGCCCCCGGTTCGCTCCGCGACGTCCTCCCCGCGGCCGCGAAGTCGCCCGACCGGAAGGAGTTCCTCCGGAAGGCCGCCTCCGTCCTCGCGCGCTACGAGGCGCTGCGCCTGGCCTTCGCCGACGCCGACGCGCTCCTCGCGCGCGCCGCCGAGGCGAGCTCCCCCGCCCGCCCTGAGCCGCTCCTCGTCTACGGCCTCTACGACCTCGGCGGCGTGCGCGAGGCGCTCCTCGCGGCGGTCGCCGCGGAGCGGCCCGTCGTCGCCTTCGTGCCGTCCGACGGCGAGGCGGAGGTCGACGAGCCGGGCGTCCCGAAGGTCCGCGCGCCGCTCTTCGCGCGCCTCCTCGACGTGCCGGCCCGCCCGCCCGGCGTTGCAGCCGCGCCCCCGGAGACGAACGTCGTCGTCGCTCCTTCCGAGCTCGTCGAGGCGCGCGAGGTCGTCCGCGAGGTCCTCCGCGCCGTCGGCGACGGCGTCCCGCTCCACAGGATCGCCGTCCTCGTGCGCGACCCGGCGCGCCAGGAGCCCGCCCTCGTCGCCGAGCTCGCGCAAAGGCAGATCCCGTTCTTCCGCCCCGCCGGGGGCGGCTTCTCCCGCACGCCCGCCGCGCGCGCCGCCCTCGGCCTCCTCGAGCTCTCCGCGTCGGGAGACGACGCCGAGGCGCTCCTCGGCCTCGTCGACGTCCTCGAGGGGCTCGGGCTCGCCGCGCCCGGGGTCCGCGCGCGCGCCGCGCGGGCGCTCGTCCAGGTTCGAAGGCACGCCGGCTGGGACGACCTGAAGCTGCGGATCGCCCGGCGCCTCGCCCACCGCTCCCCGGCCGAGCCGGGAGAAGCCGAGGGGCGGATCGCGCGGCGCGACGCGCTCGTGCGGCGCGACGTCGAGGCCCTCCGCGAGGTCGTCGACTTCCTCTCGCCTCGCCTCCCCGACCCCGCCCCCGCTTCATGGAGGGCGTGGAGCGAGCGGATCGCCGCCGGCGTCGCGCCCCTCCTCGAAGGGCGGCCCGGCGCCGAGGAGGTCGCCGCGGCGGTCTCGCGCCTCGGCGCGCTCGAAGAGGTCGAGCCGGGCGCGCGCCTCGAAGCCGCCGACGTCCTCCCGCTCCTCGCCGCCTCGCTCGAGGAGGCGCCGGTGAGGCAGGGCCGGTTCGAGCGCGACGGCCTCTCGCTCCTCTCCGCGGTCTCGGCGCGCGGCCTCCTCTTCGACGTCGTCCTCGTGCCGGGGCTCGTCGAGCAGTCGTTTCCGCGCGCGGGGCGCCCCGACCCGCTCCTCTTCGACGACGAGCGGGCCGAGCTCTCCCGCGTCACACGCCGGGCCCTCGCCCCGCGCACCGGCCCCCGCCACGCCCGCGAGGAGCGTTTCCTCTTCCACCTCGCCCGCGGCGCGGCGCGGCGCCGTCTCGTCCTCCTCGCCGCGCGGCGCGAGGCCGCGACGGACCGGCCCCGCCTCCTCTCGCCGTTCCTCCTCGAGCACCTCGAGGAGCGCGCCGGGCGGTCCGTCTCCGAGGCGGAGCTCGCGGGCCCCGCGCTCGCGTCCTCTCTCTCCCTACGCTGGATCCGCCTCGGCGCAGCCCCTGCCGCCGGGCCGCCCCTCGACGCGGACGAGGCGCTTCGCCGCGCGCTCG
>JBDIBE010000140.1:0-7843 GCA_039812785.1 Thermoanaerobaculia bacterium
CCGACACGGAGGCCCCATGCGTCTCGCCGCCGCGCTCCTCGCGCTCGCCCTCCCCGCCGTCGCCGCGCCGCCCGCGGCGCCCCCGCCGACCGAGGCCCGCCCGGTCACCGACGTCCTCCACGGCGTCTCGATCGTCGACCCGTACCGCTGGCTCGAGGGCGATGCGAAGGGCGCCCTCACTCCCGAGGTGACGGCCTGGACCGACGCCCAGCTCGCCTACACCCGGCAGGTCCTCGACAACCTCCCGGGCCGCAAGGGAGTCGAGGCGCGCCTGCGCGAGCTGATGGAGGTCGGCTCCGTCTCCGCGCCGCGGATGCGCGGCAACCGCTACTTCTACGGGAAGCGCGAGGGGAACGAGAACCAGTCCCGCGTCTTCGTCCGCGAGGGGTTCGACGGCAGGCCCCGCCTCCTCCTCGACCCGAACACGCTCGACGCGAAAGGTCTCGTCACGATCTCCTGGACCGAGCCCGACCCGTCCGGGAAGCTCCTCGCCTTCGGCATGTACCGCGCGGGCGACGAGAACGCGACCCTCTACGTCCTCGACGTCGACTCCGGCCGGTGGCTCGCCGACGAGATCCCCGGCAAGGTGACCTCCGTCGACTGGCTCCCCGACTCCTCGGGCTTCTTCTACCGGAACCTCTCGAACGCGAAGGATCCCTACTCGGGGCAGGTCAAGTTCCACCGCCTCGGCGCCCACCCGCGGCAGGACGTCCTCCTCTACCGGCAGTTCACGAAGGAGGAGAACGCCAAGCTCGCGACGACGTACGGCCCCGGCTTCTCCGTGAGCGAGGACGGCCGCTGGGGCCTCCTCTCCTACGCCACGGGGACGAGCTCGAACGACCTGTGGGCCGTCGACGTCGACCGCTTCCTCCGGACGGGCGAGTTCGTGAAGGTCGAGGTCATCACCGGCTCCGAGGGCTCCTCGCGCGGCCCGATCCTCGGCGACACGCTCTTCCTCTCGACGACGGACGGCGCCAAGAACGGCCGCGTCATGGCCGTCGACCTCAACGACCCGGCCCGCGCAGGCTGGAGGACGCTCGTCCCCGAGCGGAAGGACGTCACGATCCGCGGCGTGTCGCTCGCCCGCGGGATCCTCGTCGTCACCCTCCTGAAGGACGCCGCGACGCGCGTCGAGCTCTACACCCTCGAGGGCAAGCCCCTCGGCGAGCTGCCGCTCCCCGGCATCGGCACGGCCTACCTCTCGACCTCGCAGGACCGGACCGAGGCTTTCCTCTCCTACGCCTCCTTCAACGAGCCCCCCGGCATCTACCGCGTCGACCTGAAGACGAAGGAGAGCGCGCTCTGGGAGCGGCCGAAGGTCCCCGTCGACCCGTCGACCGTCGAGGTGAAGCAGGTCTTCTACCCCTCGAAGGACGGCACGAAGGTGCCGATGTTCCTCGTCCACCGGAAGGGGCTGAAGCTCGACGGCACGAACCCGACGCTCCTCTACGCCTACGGCGGCTTCAACGTCAGCTCGACGCCGAGCTTCAGCGCGACCCTCTTCCCCTGGTTCGAGGCGGGCGGCGTCTACGCCCTCGCGTGCCTCCGCGGCGGCGGCGAGTACGGCGACGCCTGGCACGAGGCCGGGATGCTCGGCAGGAAGCAGAACGTCTTCGACGACTTCATCGCCGCGGCCGAGTGGCTCATCGCGCAGAAGTACACCTCGACCCCGAAGCTCGCCGTCTCGGGCGGCTCGAACGGCGGCCTCCTGACGGGCGCCGTCCTCACGCAGCGACCGGAGCTCTTCGGCGCCGTCATCTCCGCCGTCCCGCTCCTCGACATGCTCCGCTACCAGTCGTTCCTGATGGCGCGCTACTGGATCCCGGAGTACGGCTCCGCCGAGAACGCCGACCAGTTCCCGTTCCTCTACGCCTACTCCCCCTACCACCACGTCAAGCAGGGGACGAAGTACCCCGCCGTCCTCCTCACGGCCGGCGAGAACGACTCCCGCGTCCACCCGCTCCACGCGCGGAAGATGACGGCCCTCCTCCAGGCCTCCACCGCCTCCGACCCGGCGACGAAGCCGATCCTCCTCTGGGTCGACCGCGACGCCGGTCACGGCCAGGGCAAGCCGCTCGACCTCCGCGTCCGCGACGCCGCCGACCAGCGGATGTTCCTCATGTGGCAGCTCGGGATGCTCGGCAAGGTGGACGAGAAGGCGGCTCCGAAGGAGAAGGCGAAGAAGGGCTCCCCGAAGCTCTCCCTCTCCGACCTCGGCCTCCCCGAGTAGCCCCCGGGACCGGGGTCAGGCGTGCAATCGTGTATTGTCTTCGACAATACACGATTGCACGCCTGACCCCGCGGGCGGACCCCGCGGGACGGTCAGCGCGTCCGGACCTGGACCGAGACCGCGGCGACCTGGTCGATCCTCACGGCCGCGTCGAAGAACTCGCGTCCCTGGAGGCTCGAGAGGTGCGCGAGCTCCTTCCCGACGCTCTCGAGCTTCCCGACGAGCTCGTCGCTCCCGCCCGCGAGCCGGACGCGGACCGTCTTCCCCTCCAGCCGCTTGAGGACCGAGGCCATCGTGTCCTGGGCTTCGACGACCATCTTCTTCTCCTGTCCCGCGACGTCCTGCGCGGCCGCCGGCGCGGCGCCGAGGCAGAGCGCCGCGGCGACGGCGGCCCCGAGCACGCACCGCGCGTTTCCGAAAGCCTTCATCTCGATCCCCCTTCTCCCCCCTTGGGGTCACTCCCCCTTGGGGTCAGGTCTTGATTTTCTACTCTACGGCGCCCTCTTCGGGAGCCGCGGCCCGTAGTCCGGGTAGGGCGGCCGCTTGAGCTTCGGCGCGGGGCTCTTCGCGAGGGCCTCGAGGGCGAGGGCGACGGCCTTCTCGAGCTGCGGCTCCTTCCCCTGCCTCACGAGGAACGGGTCCTCCTCGACCTCGACGTCGGGCGCGATGCCGACGTTCTCGACCTCCCAGGAGCCGTCGGTGCCGTAGAGGCCCCAGCGCGGCGCGGTGACCGAGCCCCCGTCGACGAGCTGCGGGTAGCCGCCGATCCCGACGAGCCCGCCCCACGTCCTCGTGCCGACGAGCGGCCCGAGCTTCGCCTTCTTGAAGAGCCAGGGCAGGGCGTCGCCGCCCGATCCCGACATCTGGTTCGCGATCATCACCTTCGGCCCGAAGACGGCGGCCGCCGGCTCGACGACGTCCTCGCCCTCGCGGGAGGCGTTCGCCATCTGAGGCGTGCGGCCGAGGAGGTCGACGATGTAGTCGGCGATGTCGCCGCCGTGGTTGAAGCGCTCGTCGAGGACGAGGGCCTCCTTGCCGACCTCGGCGAAGTAGTAGCGGTTGAAGTTCGTGAAGCCCCCCGCGAACGTGTCGGGGATGTAGACGTAGCCGACCTTCCCGCCCGAGAGGGCGTCCACCTTCTTCCGGTTGTCCTCCATCCAGGTTCGCAGGCGCAGGGCGCCGTCGGAGGGAGCGGGGACGACGGTGACGGTGCGCGAGCCGGACCCGTCGGCCTTCGGGCCGACCGTGAGGAGCGTCTGCTTCCCGGCCGTCCCGAGGAAGAGGCGGTGGACGTCGTCGTCCGCCTTCAGCTCCCGCCCGTTCACCGCGAGGAGGAACTCGCCCTCCTTCACGTCGACGCCCGGCTGCGCGAGGGGGGCCTTGAGCTTCGGGTTCCAGCTCTCGCCCGCGAGGACCCGCGCGAGGCGGTAGCGCCCCTCCGCGACGGAGAAGTCGGCGCCGAGGAGGCCGACCGAGACCCGCTCCTGGGGCGGCACGGCGCCCCCGTTCACGAAGACGTGGCCGAGTACGAGGTGCCCGAGCATCTCCTCGAAGAGGGCGTTCAGGTCGTCGCGCCCCCCGATCCCGTCGACGAACGGCGCGTAGAGCTTCTCGGCCGCCGCGAGGTCGAGGCCGTGGGCGTGCGGGTCGTAGAGGAAGTCGCGCTGGAGGCGCCACGCCTCGCGGTACATCTGGCGCCACTCGGCGCGCGGCTCGACCCAGACCTCGAGCCCCTCGGTCTTCAGCGCGCCCTCGCCCGCCTTCGGGGCCTTCTCCGTCCCGACGAGGAACAGGGACTTCTTCCGGGCGAAGAGCGCCTTCGCCCCGTCGAAGGAGACGAGGAAGGGCGGCTGGCCGCCGTAGGCCCCGCTCCCGCCGTCGATCTTCTCGGCGAAGGGCTCCGACTTGCGCGCCTTCAGGTCGAAACGGTGGACGTCGAGCGGCACGGGGTTCTCGTCGCCGTACTCGAGGTAGTCCTCGGCGGAGAAGGCGACCGGGGCCTGCGCCAGGAAGACGATCCCCTCGGCCCCCGTCTCGATCCCCGTCCAGTTCGCGCGCTCGACGGGGAGGGCGACGATCCGCCGCTCGAGGCCGTCGAAGTCGATCTTCACCGGCTCGGGCTGCTTCGCCGCCTTCTCGTCCTTCGCGTCCTTCCCGGCCTCGGGCTTCTTCGCGTCGGCCTTGGCCGGCTCGGCGGCCTTCGCGTCCTTCCCGTCCTTCGCCTCGACGCCCTCCTCGTCGCTCTCCGGCGCGACGGGCGACGGGAGGTCCCTGCGGAGGACGGCCGCGTAGAGGCTCGACGTCACCGGCCGCCCCATGCTCGTCATGTCGAGCCATCCCTGCGCGAGGCCGACGTCGGTCGAGGCGAGGAGGTAGAGGTACTTCCCGCTCTTGTCGAACCGCGGCGAGGTCGCGTCGCTCCGCCCGTCGGTCACGGGGCGGGACTTCCCTTCCTCGACCGACCAGACGAAGACGCCCCGCATCCGGTTCGGCAGCTGCTTGACGTAGGCGAGCCAGCGCGAGTCGGGCGAGAAGGCCGGGTCGAGGTAGCAGGCCGGCGTGTCGTAGAGGTCGGAGTCGACCTTCGACTTCGTCCCCTTCTCGACGTCGACGACCCAGAGGTTCATCCGCTTGTCGGTCAGCGCGAGCTTCTTGCCGTCGGGCGACCAGCGCGGCGCGTAGAAGAACGACGGCGGGAGGCCGAGGCCGACCTTCCGCACCGGGCCGAAGCCGTCGGGCGCGCGGAGGTGGAGCGCGTACTCGCCCGACTCGTCCGAGAGCCAGGCGACCGTCTTCCCGTCGGGCGACCAGGACGGGTCGCGGTCGGCGACGCCCGGGCTCCGCGTCAGGTTGCGCGCGTCCCCCTTCTCGGCCGGCACGGAGAGGACCTCGCCGCGCGCCTCGAGGAGGACGCGCTTGCCCGAGGGCGAGAGGGCGGCGTGGAGCACCTGGTCCGGCTCCACCTTCCGGAAGCCGGCGCGCACCTGCGGCAGGTCGGCCGAGATCGTCACCGGCACCCGCTTCGTCGCCCCGGTCGCGAGGTCGTAGAGCCGCAGCTCGCCGAACTGGTCGTAGACGATGGCGCCCGGTCCCGCGGAGGCCGACTGGACGTCGAAGCCGTCGGGGTTCTTCACCGCCTCGCGGACGGCGCCCGTCTTCACGTCGTACGCGAAGAGCGTCGTCGGGCCGCTGCGGTCGGAGAGGAAGTAGACCGTGTCGCCGACCCACATCGGGCGGCGGTCGTTCGAGTTCTCGCGCGGGACCTTCGTCACCTTCGAGTCGGCGAGGTCCGCGATCCAGACGGGCGTCGTCTGCCCGCCGCGGTACTTCTTCCAGGCCGCCTGCCACTGCGGGAAGGGGACGTAGGCGAGGCGCCTGCCGTCGGGCGAGAAGCTGGCGTCGGCCCCGGAGGGGAGCGGAAGCTCTTCCGCGGCGCCGCCCCCGACGGGCACCGTGAAGAGCCTCGGCAGGTCGCGCGCCGTCCGCCGGAAGGAGAGGAAGAGGACCTTCTTCCCGTCCGGCGTGAAGCCGAGCGCGACGTCCGGCCCCGGGTGGTGCGTCAGCCGGCGGGGCTCGCCTCCCGCGGCCGGGACGACCCAGACGTCGGTGTTCTCGTCGTACGTCCCGGTGTACGCCACCGTCGCGCCGTCGGGCGAGAAGACGGGGCGCCCGTTGCGGAGCTGCCCGCTGACGAGGCGCGCCGCCTCGCCTCCCTCTCGCGGGACCGTCCAGATCTCGCCCGCGAAGGCGAAGGCGATCTTCGTCGCCGAGAGCGAGGGCTCCTGGAGGAGCCGCGGCGGCTCGGCGGCCGGGGCGGCGGCGGTCGTGCAGAGGAGGAGCAGGGCGGCGGCGGCCGTGAGCTTTCGCATCGAAGACCTCGGCCGCGAATTCTAGGCGCAGGCCGGCCGCCGCGCCCCTCCTGCCGCGCGGGGACTCCCGCCGTCAGCCCTTCGTCTCCTCCAGCTTCGAGGCGGCGAGCCACTTCTTCCCGTCCTTCTCGGAGACGGTCCCCGTGGCGACGGCCTTCCTCGCCTTGACGCACGCCATGCCGAACTTGTCGCTCGCGGCGTTCTTCACGAGGTAGTACTCGGTCCGGGCCCCCTTGTCCGTGACGACGAGGACGCCCTGGCACCCCTTCGCGTCGGGCTTCTTCAGCAGGCACATCGCGCACTGGACCTCGCCGGTGAGCGTCACCTCCGCCGGCCGGGCGGCGGGCTTGTCGGCGGCGAGGAGCGTGCCGGCCGCGAGCGCGGCGGCGACGAAGGCGGCGACGAGGGCGAGACGGGCGGAGCTCTTCATTCGGGTCCTTCCTTTCCCGCGCCTCCCGCGGCGCGGCGGCCCATTATCGGGAACCGGGAGGCCTCGCGGGCGCCGGGGCTTGCCTTCCCGCGGCCCCGCGGGATGATTCCGCCGGGAGGCCGCATGGACACCGCCGTCTACACGCTCGTGCCGCCGCAGGGGAAGGCCTCGGCCGCGCTCTTCATCCCCGTCGTCCTCGTCGTCCTCGTCTCGCTCGTCGGCTCGTTCGTCGTCATCCGGTCGGTGACGGGCGCGAAGGGGTCGACGTTCACGCTCTCTCCCGCGGGGCTCGTGATCCGCGGCGACCTCTACGGGCGGACGATCCCCGCGGACCGCCTGCGCGGCGGCGCGGCCCGCCTCGTCGACCTCCGCTCCGAGCCGGGCCTCGTCCCGGTGAGGAGGACCATGGGGACCGCCGTGCCCGGCTACCGGAGCGGCTGGTTCCGGCTCGCGGACGGCGAGAAGGCGCTCCTCTACCTCACGACGCGGGAAGGGATCGTCCACGTGCCGACGGCCGAGGGCTTCTGCGTCCTCCTCTCCGTCTCCGACCCGCAGCGCTTCCTCGAGCACCTGAAGAGGGTCGCCCCCGCCGGCTGACGCGCGCCTCCCCGATTTCTCCCCGGAATCCTCCCGGCGGTTCTCCGCTCCTTTTCCGGCCGCTCTCCGTCGCGGCCGGGCTTCGCCCTCCACCTTCTCCGTAGCGATCCGCCGACGCCGACACGAACCCACGAGGCGACGGGCCGGACCGGGGAAGGAGGCCCGCGATGCCCGACGCCGTGCGAGGTGTGCCCCGAGCCGGCCGCGCGGCGAGCCTCGTCGCCCTCCTCCTGCTCGCCGTGGCCGGTCCCGTCCGCGGCGAGGACCGTCTCCTCCCGCTCGTCGACCCCCGCCTCGGCCCGGTCGTCCACCGGACGGTCGAGCGCGCTGCGGCCCGCCTCTCCGACCCCGCCTGCGCGGCCGTCCTCCACGACTTCCTCGACGCCCGCACGGGCCGCCCGCTCGCCGAGACGCTCGCCTCGTCGGGCCGCACGCCCTCGGGCTTCCTCGCCTCGCTCCGCTTCGTCGACGCCGACCACATGGTCCAGTGCCGCTACCGCACTCCCTGGGCCTTCATCCCGGTGGGGGGCGATGTCGTCTTCGTCTGCAGGAGCCGCTTCCTCGCGCTCGTGAAGAAGAACGAGTGGCTCGCAGGCAACGTCCTCGTCCACGAGACGCTCCACTCGCTGGGTCTCGGCGAGAACCCGCCCCGCTCCGAGGAGATCACCGAGGCCGTAGCGCGGCGCTGCGGCCGCTGACGCGCGCGGCTCCCAGACG
>JBDIBE010000141.1:0-7807 GCA_039812785.1 Thermoanaerobaculia bacterium
CCAGAGGTAGAGCGAGTACGACATCTGCCCCACGAGGACGAGGGGCCTTGCGGAGAGGGCGCGGGCGAGGCTTCCCTCGCCCTCGGCGACGGCGAGGACGACGGCCGCGGCGCCGAGCGTGGGGAGGAGGGCGGCGAGGCCCGGGTAGGGCTGCGCGCCGGAGAGGAGGAAGGAGGCGGAGAGAATGGCCGCGACGCCCGCCCAGCCCAGGAGGTCTTTCGCCCGCGAGGGGCGGAAGGGGCGGAGCGGGGCCGCGGCGGAAGAGGGCACGCGAAGGGCCGCGAGGAGAGCGCCGAGGAGCGGCTCCCAGGCTCGCGTGGGGAGGAGGTAGAAGGTGGCGGCGGGGTCGCGCCCCATTCCCCACAGCGAGAGCGCGAAGCTGCCGGCCGCGAGGGCTGAGGCGGCGGCGGGAATGGCCGAGCCGCGCGGCCTGCGGCGGGCGAGGAGGAGGAGGAGCGCCGGGAAGAAGAGGTAGAACTGCTCCTCGACGGCGAGCGACCAGGTGTGGAGGAAGGGGGCGTACTCGCCCGTGTCTCCCCAGTAGCCGCCGATGCTCTTCCAGATGTAGAGGTTCGAGAGGTTGAGGAGGGCGAAGAGGCCATTTCTAGCCGCCTTGGCCGCCTCGGAGGGGACGAGGAGCCACGCCGCGAGGGCGACGGTGACGAGGACGGTCGCCGCGGCGTTGGGGAGGAGCCTCTGGACGCGCCGGAGGTAGAACTCGCGCATCGTGAAGCTCCCCTCGCGAAGGTCGAAGAGGATGACCGACGCGATGAGGTAGCCCGAGAGGACGAAGAAGACGTCGACCCCCGTGAAGCCTCCCGGGAGCGCGCCCGGGAAGGCGTGGTAGACGAGCACCGCCAGGATGGCGAGCGCGCGGATGCCGTCGAGCGGGGGGGAGTACTTCATGGCGGGGGGTATAATTAATATACCGAAACGGGGTCAGGAGGCCTCATGGAGTTCGAGTTCGACGACGACAAGAGCCGGACGAACAAAGGGAAGCATGGGATCGACTTCGTGGAGGCGCAGGCCCTTTGGCTCGACGGGAGGCTCGTCGAGGTGCCGGCTCGCACGGAAGACGAACCCCGCTTTCTCGTCGTGGGGAAGATCGGGGAGCAGTTCTGGTCTGGCGTGATCACGTATCGCGGCGAGCGGATTCGGATCATCTCGGTCCGTCGGTCCCGTCCCGAGGAGGTTGCCATCTATGAAAGCTAAGGAATTCGAGCGGAAGTTCGACGAAGGGGCCGACGTTTCCAAGGCTCTCGATCTCGAAAAGGCCCGCAGGCCCGTTCAGGAGCAGCGGAGGGTCAACGTGGACTTCCCGCTCTGGATGATCGAGTCGCTGGACCGTGAGGCAGGGCGGCTGGGCGTCACGAGACAGTCGATCATCAAGGTCTGGATCGCGGAGCGGCTCGAACGCAAGGCGTCCTGACGCCGAGCCCATTGCGCCTTTGTCAGCGTGAGACCTGGCTTCCCGCCTCGGCTGCCGCGAGCGCGAGGTCGGCCTTCGTCATCATCTCGACGAGGGCCTCGAAGGTGACCTTCGGCGTCCAGCCGAGGACGGTGCGGGCCTTCGTGGCGTCGCCGAGGAGGAGCTCGACCTCGGCGGGGCGGAAGTAGCGCGGGTCGACGCGGACGAGGGTCTTCCCCGTCTTCGCAGAGCGGCCGACCTCGTTCACGCCCTCGCCTTCCCACGCGAGGGGGAGGCCGGCGATGGCGAAGGACCTCTCGCAGAACTCGCGGACGGTGTGGGTCTCGCCGGTGGCGACGACGTAGTCGCCCGGCTCGTCGTGCTGGAGCATGCGCCACTGGGCCTCGACGTAGTCGCCCGCGAAGCCCCAGTCGCGCCGGGCGTCGAGGTTGCCGAGCCAGAGCTGCTCCTGCCGGCCGTGCACGATGCGGGAGACGGCGCGGGTGATCTTGCGGGTGACGAACGTCTCGCCGCGGCGCGGGCTCTCGTGGTTGAAGAGGATGCCGTTGGAGGCGTGGAGGCCGTAGCTCTCGCGGTAGTTGACGGTGATCCAGTAGGCGTAGACCTTGGCGACGCCGTAGGGGCTGCGTGGGTGGAAGGGGGTCGTCTCGCGCTGGGGCGTCTCGGCGACGAGGCCGAACATCTCGGAGGAGGAGGCCTGGTAGAAGCGCGGGCGCAGGCCCACCTCGCGGATCGCCTCGAGGAGGCGGACGGCGCCGAGGGCCGTGACCTCGCCGGTGTACTCGGGGACGTCGAAGCTCACCTTGACGTGGCTCTGCGCGCCGAGGTTGTAGATCTCGTCGGGGACGACGCGCCGGAGGACGGTGTTGAGCGAGGAGGCGTCGTTGAGGTCGGCGTAGTGGAGGACGAGGCGGCGCCCCTGCTCGTGCGGGTCCTGGTAGAGGTGGTCGAGGCGCGCCGTGTTGAAGGAGGAGGAGCGGCGGACGAGGCCGTGCACCTCGTAGCCCTTCTCGAGGAGGAGCTCGGCGAGATAGGAGCCGTCCTGGCCGGTGATGCCGGTGACGAGGGCTTTCTTCAAGCGCGTGGCCTTTCCCTGGGTTCTTCTCGAGGGCGGCCTCTGCTTCGCGAGGGGCCGCACCGCCGTGGCATTCGTGTCAGGAGAGGAGCCCCTTCAGCGTGAAAGAGAGGGGCTTTCCCTGTAGAGGGTCCCGCGAGAGCTCCTCGTCCGCGGCGCGCACCCTGTTGCGACTTCCCGGATCGAGCTTCCTGATGGCCGCCTTCGCCGTGAGCGTGTGGACGACCTCCCAGGTCACCCCCAGACCTCATCGTGGCCGACGGTGCGGCCCTTCTCGACGTCGTCCAGCCCTCGCCGGACGCTCTTGACGATCTCGGCGTCCGCAAGGATCTCCAGGGTCTCGAGGAGCCCCTCGTACTCGTCGACGGACATGAGGACGCCGGCAGGCCGGCCCGACCTCGTGATGACGAACTGCTCCCCCGAGTCCTCGACCCGGGAGAGGAGGCGTGCGAGGTGCGTCTTCGCTTCGGAGAGAGGGAGCGTCGTCATGACCTCGTCCTGACCGACATCACTGTTCCCGGCGAGCTGCGCGGTACCAGTCGAGCGTCTTCTTCAGGCCCTCGGCGAGCGGGGTCGTCGCCTTCCAGCCGAAGCGCTCGAGGGCGCGGGAGGTGTCGAGGCGGCGGCGGGGCTGCCCGTTGGGCTGGGAGGTGTCCCAGGTGATCGAGCCTTCGAAGCCGACGAGGGCGCGGATGGTCTCGGCGAGATCTCGCATGGAGATCTCCTCGCCGGAGCCGACGTTGACGGGGTCGGCCCCCTCGTAGCGCTCGGCCGCGGCGACGATCGCTTCGGCGGCGTCTTCCACGTAGAGGAACTCGCGCGTGGGGCTGCCGTCGCCCCAGAGGGTGACGGTCGCCTCGCCCCGCTCCTTCGCCTCGAGGAGCTTGCGGAGCATGGCGGGGATGACGTGGCTCGAGAGGAGGTCGAAGTTGTCGCGCGGGCCGTAGAGGTTGACGGGGAGGAGGTAGACGCCCGGGAAGCCGTACTCCTGCCGGTAGCCCTGGAGCATGACGAGGAGCGCCTTCTTGGCGATGCCGTAGGGGGCGTTGGTCTCCTCGGGGTAGCCGTTCCAGAGGTCTTCCTCGCGGAAGGGGACGGGCGTGAACTTGGGGTACGCGCAGATGGTGCCGAGCTGGACGAACTTGCGCAGCTCGCGGGCGCCCGGGTGCGTGCGGCACGCCTCGACGAGGTGGATCCCCATGAGGGCGTTGTCGCGGAAGAAGGAGCCGGGGTGGAGGCGGTTCGCGCCGATGCCGCCGACCTTCGCCGCCGCGTGGATGACGACGTGCGGGCGGGCGAGCTCGAGGAGCCGGTCGACGTCGTCGGGGACGAGGAGGTCGAACTCGGCGGAGCGCGGCGCGACGACGACGTTGCCGCGATCGGCGCGGAGCCGCTCGACGACGTGGCTCCCGAGGAAGCCGCCGCCGCCGGTGACGAGGTAGCGGGTTGGGGTGGTCATGCGGGGGTGCCGTTCGCGGCGGGGGACGGGGCAGGGGCCTCCGCGTAGCCGTGGGGGTTGGAGGACTGCCAGCGCCACGAGTCGGCGCACATGGCGGCGAGGTCGCGCGTGGCCTTCCAGCCGAGCTCGGCGGCGGCCTTCGACGGGTCGGCCCAGCTCTGGGCGATGTCGCCCGGGCGGCGCGGGACGATGCGGTAGGGGACGGGGCGGCCCGAGGCGGCCTCGAAGGCGCGGACGACCTCGAGGACGGAGCAGCCCCGGCCGGTGCCGAGGTTCCAGACGTTCACGCCGCGGAGGCCCGCGAGCTTCTCGAGGGCGCGGACGTGGCCGAGGGCGAGGTCGACGACGTGGATGTAGTCGCGGACGCCGGTTCCGTCGGGGGTCGGGTAGTCGCCGCCGAAGACGCGCAGGTGGTCGCGGCGGCCGACGGCGACCTGGGAGACGAAGGGCATGAGGTTGTTCGGGATGCCGGCCGGGTCCTCGCCGATGCGGCCCGATTCGTGCGCGCCGACGGGGTTGAAGTAGCGCAGGAGGCCGACGCTCCACTCCGGGTCCGAGGCGGCGGTGTCTCCGAGGACCTGCTCGACGACGAGCTTGGAGCGGCCGTAGGGGTTCGTGACGGCGCCCACGGGGAAGTCTTCCCGGATGGGGACGGAGGCCGGGTCGCCGTAGACGGTGCAGGAGGAGCTGAAGGCGATGGTCTTCACGCCCGCCTCGCGCATGGCGAGGAGGAGCGTGACGGTGCCGCCGACGTTGTTGTCGAAGTACTCGAGCGGCTTCTCGACCGACTCGCCGACGGCCTTCAGCCCGGCGAAGTGGATGACGGCGTGGAACGGGGCGGAGCGGAAGACGGAGTCGAGGGCGGCGCGGTCGCGGATGTCGGCCTCGACGAAGGGAAGGGGCCGCCCCGCGAGCTCGGCGACGCGCTCGACGGCGACGCGCGAGGAGTTGGAGAGGTTGTCGAGGGCGACGACCTCGAAGCCCGCCGCGAGGAGCTCGAGGCAGGTGTGGGAGCCGATGTACCCGGCTCCGCCGGTGACGAGGATGCGTTTCGTCATGCGCTGTATTGGACTACGGCCCGCGGCGCGCGGGGCGCCGGGCGGCCTCCGGCCCCTTCGGTGGCAGGACGGGCCGCTTCACCTCGCGTCATGGGCCGGAGGCCCTCCCTTTCCATCGGTGCGGCTGCGCGCGCCGGTGGAGGCTCGGGAGGGCTGTAGAGCGGCATGGTCGGTCATGGGGGGCCGGAGCGCCTCACCCGTTCGGGGGAGGCGGGGGAAGGAGAGGGGCGCGGTCACGTCAGGTGCTCGAGAAGGTCCGGGAGGGAGACGGCCTGGACGCCCGGGGCGATGGCGCGCGAGTCGACCCCGGCCCTGGCCCCGCGGTGGACGACCCACGAGGCCGACCGGCGGCGGCCCGCGGCGGCCCCGAGGGAGGTGAGGTTCCTCGCGAGCTCCGGGCGCACCGTGCGCGTCGCCTTCGCCTCGACGAAGGCGAACGTGCCTTCGCCGCTCGGGACGACGAAATCGACCTCGAGGCCCCTCTGGTCGCGGAAGTGGTAGAGCTCCTTCCGCTTCCCGGCGTTGAGCTGCGCCTTGACGATCTCCGAGGCGACCCACCCCTCGAAGACCGGCCCGAGGAACGGGGAGGAGTCGAGCTGCCGCTCGCTCTCGATTCCGAGGAGGAAGCAGGCGAGCCCGGGGTCGGCGAGGTAGGCCTTCGGGCTCTTCACGAGGCGTTTCCCGAGGTTCTCGAAGAAGGGCGGGAGGAGGAGGAGCTGGCCGGTGAGCTCGAGGATGTCGAGCCAGGAGGAGATCGTCGGCACCGAGACGCCGAGCGGCGCGGCGAGCTCGGTCCTGTTGACGGTCTGGCCGTGCCGCGTGGCGAGGAGGCCGAGGAAGCGCCGGAAGACGGCGAGGTCGCGGATGTCCGCGACGGCGCGGACGTCGCGCTCGAGATACGTCTGGACGTAGGAGCTGAACCAGAGCCGCGCCGACCGCGGGCGGGCGAGCGCCTCCGGGAAGCCGCCCCGGACGATCGAGACCTTCGGGGTCTCCTGCACCGAGAGCGGCCAGAGCTGGAGCACCGCGGCCCGGCCGGCGAGGGACTCGACGACGCCCCGCATGAGGGGCGCCTCCTGCGAGCCGGTGAGGAGCCACCGGCCCGCCCGGCGCGGGGCAGCGTCGACGAGAGTCCGGACGTAGGCGAGCAGCTCCGGCGCGTTCTGGATCTCGTCGAGGATGACGGGGAGCCGGAGCCCCTCGAGGAAGCCCCGCGGGTCCGCCTTGACCCGCGCGAGGACGTCGGGGTCTTCGAGGAGCACCCACGACGCGCGGGGGAAGGCCCTTCGCAGGAGCGTCGTCTTCCCCGAGCGGCGCGGGCCCGTGAGGAGCACCGCAGGGAAGCTCCTCGCAGCCTCGCCGAGGACCGGCTCGATCCTCCGGGGAAGAAAGCGCATTGGTGAATTCTAAAGTGTCACTTAAGGATTTACACAGCCCCGGAGCGCCGGCCGGCCTTCGCCTGCGGCTCCGGCGCGAGGGCGAGGCCGGCGCCGACGTCGGTGGCGAGGTGCGGGAGGCGGCGGGCGTGCTGCGTGAGGAGGGTCCAGAGCTCGGCGGCGGTCGCCTTCGGGCGCGCCTCGGCCCAGAGGGCGGCGAGGCCCGCGACGTGCGGCGTCGCCATGCTCGTGCCCGAGAGGCGCTGGCTGCGCAGGGGCATGGGGAAGGCGGAGAGGACGTCGACGCCCGGGGCGACGAGGTCGACCTGCCCGCCCTTGGGCACGAGGCCGCGGTTGGAGAAGTTGCCGAGCTGCATGCGCGCGTCGAGCGCGCCGACGGCGAGGATGGAGGGGCAGTTGGCCGGGTGGCCGACGGGCGCGTACCAGCCGCCGCGGCGGTCGCTCTCGTTGCCCGCGGCGGCGACGACGAGCGCCCCCTGCGCGAGCGCGCGCTGCCCGACGGCCTCGAAGACGTCGCTGTACGGGTCGTTCACGGTGACCTCGGCCCCGAGCGACATGGAGATGACGCGCGCGCCCTGAGCGAGCGCCCACTCGAGCCCCGCGAGGATCTGGCCGTCGGCGCCTCCGCCTTCGTCGCTGAGGACCTTGCCCGCGAGGATGGTCGCCTCGCAGGCGACGCCGTAGCGCGGAGGGTGGTACGGCGCGCGCGGGCCGCACGAGGTGCCGATGCAGTGCGTGCCGTGGCCGTGGCCGTCCTGCGCGCTCTTCACGCCGGGGACGAAGCTCGCCGTCTTGATGGTGCGCGAGGGGAAGTCGGGGTGGCGGAGGTCGAAGCCGGTGTCGAGGACGGCGACCTTCACTCCCTTGCCGGTGGCCTTCGTGAACGGCACGCCGGTGGCCTGGAGGCCCCACGTGTACTCGGTCTCCGAGCCCGCGGGGGCCGGCGCGCCGGGCGAGCCGCGGCGCGCGGGCCTCGCGGCGCGGGTCGCGTACGCGTGGACGCGACGCTCGGGCTCGACGGCGAGGATGCGCGCGGCGTTCTCCTCGGCGGCGACGCGGATGCGGGCCGCCCTCTCGGCGTCGCGCGGGTCGACGTCGACGAGCGCGACGCCGAGCCTCTGGAAGAGGACGGCGTCGGCCCCGGCGACGTCTTCGGGCGGGAGCGCCCCGGAGCGAACGTCGAGGGTCGTGGCCACGCGCGGGCCGGCGGCTCGGCGGAGCGCGGCGACGGACGCGCGCACGGAACCGTCGGAGAGGAGGACGAGGAGGCGGCCGGTGAGGTTTTCGTTCATCGGGCTCGTCGGGGCGGAGGGCCTTCCGGGGGGCGGGAAGGCGGTGGAAGGAGGCCGCGGGCGGGCCCGGGGAGGGCCTCCACGACAGAAGGCAAGT
>JBDIBE010000142.1:0-7792 GCA_039812785.1 Thermoanaerobaculia bacterium
GTATCGTGCCCGGCCGGGCCTATGAACGCTCCCGACGCCCCCTCCCCCCTCAAGCGCACCCCCCTCTTCGACGCTCACAAGTCGCTCAACGGCAAGCTCGTCCCCTTCGGGGGATGGGAGGTGCCCGTCCAGTACTCCGGCCTCGTCGACGAGCACGTCGCCGTCCGGACGAAGGCGGGGCTCTTCGACGTCTCGCACATGGGCGAGATCCGCGTCCGCGGGCCGAAGGCGTTCGAGGTGGTCCAGAAGATCACCTGCAACGACGTCGCCGCCCTCGTGGACGGGCGCGTCCAGTACTCGGCCTTCCTGACCGAGAAGGGGACGTTCGTCGACGACCTCCTGACCTACCGGGTCGCCGACGACGACTACCTCCTCGTCGTGAACGCCTCGAACACCCCGAAGGACGTCGCCTGGGCGAAGTCGTTCGCGGTGCCGGGCGCGACGATCGAGGACGAGTCGCCCGCCTGGGGGCAGATCGCCATCCAGGGGCCGCTCGCCCAGGAGATCCTCCAGCCGTTCGTCCCGGCCGACCTCGCGAAGGTCGCCTACTACTGGTTCACCTGGGCCGACGTCTGCGGCGCCCGCTGCATCGTCTCGCGCACCGGGTACACCGGCGAGGACGGCTTCGAGGTCTACGGCCCGGCCGAGGCCACGCCGCGGATCTGGGAGGCCCTGATCGAGGCGGGCCGGCCGAAGGGTCTCCTCCCCGCAGGCCTCGGCGCCCGCGACACCCTCCGCCTCGAGGCGAAGCTCTCCCTGTACGGGAACGAGCTCGACGATGCGACCACTCCGTGGGAAGCCGACCTCGGCTGGATCGTGAAGATGAAGAAGGGCGACTTCGTCGGCCGCGAGGCCCTCGCGAGGCAGAAGGAGGCGGGCCTGACGAAGAAGCTCGCCGGCTTCTTCGTCGAGGGGCGCGGCATCGCCCGCCACGGCTACCCGGTGAAGGTCGAAGGCAGCGGCGCGCCCGGCGTCGTCACCTCGGGCACCCAGACGCCGACCGTGGGCAAGGCCCTCGGCCTCGCCTACGTCCCCCCGGCCGCCGCCGCCCTCGGCACCCGTCTCCTCGTCGACGTCCGCGGGAAGGAGATTCCCGCCGTCGTCGTCCCGACCCCGTTCTACAAGCGCCCCAATCCCTGAATCACCTCCGCCAGGAGAAAGAGATGAGCAGCTATCCGGACGACCGCTTCTACTCGAAGAGCCACGAGTGGGTCCGCGTGGAGGGCGACGTCGCCACCATCGGGATCACGGACCACGCCCAGAAGGAGCTCGGAGACGTCGTCTTCGTCGAGCTGCCGGACGTCGGGGAGATCTTCGACGAGGGGCAGGAGTTCGGGACGATCGAGTCCGTCAAGGCGGTCTCGGAGCTCTTCCTCCCCGTCGCGGGCGAGATCGTCGAGGTCAACAAGGGCCTCGCCGACGAGCCGAACGCCGTCAACGAGGACGCCCACGGCGACGGGTGGCTCGTGAAGGTGAAGGTCACCTCCGACGGCGCCCTGGACGGCCTGATGAACGCGGCCGCCTACGAGAAGTTCGTCGAGGAAGAGGCCAAGGCCTGACCCGTCGGAAGCCCCGGTCCGCGGTCTGAACGTTGGGAGCCCGCGCGTCCGCGCGGACGCCCGGGAGATCCCCATGCGCTACATCCCCAACAGCCCCGCCGAGCAGGCCGACCTCCTCCGGGAGGTCGGCGTCGCGTCGGTCGACGACCTCTTCGCCACCGTCCCCCGCGAGGTGCTCCGCAGGGAGCCCGCGCCGCTCTCCCCGCCGATGTCCGAGATCGAGCTGCGGCGCGAGATGGGGGCGATGGCTGCGAAGAACGCGGCGGCGACCTGCTTCGCCTCGTTCCTCGGCGCCGGCCTCTACGCCCACCACTCGCCGGCGTTCGTCTCGCAGCTCCTCCTCCGCGGGGAGTTCCTGACGTCGTACACGCCCTACCAGCCCGAGGTCTCGCAGGGGACGCTCACGGCGATCTGGGAGTTCCAGTCGCACGTGGCGCTCCTGACCGGGATGGACGTCGCGAACGCCTCGATGTACGAGGGGGCCTCGGCCTTCGTCGAGGCCGTCCTGATGGCCGAGCGGCTGACGAAGAAGCGGACGAAGGCGGTCGTCTCGAGGACGATCCACCCCGAGTACCTCGTCACCCTGAAGACCTACCTCGCGAACCTCGGCCTCGAGATCGTCGAGGTCCCCGCCGGCCCCGACGGCGTCACGAGCGCCGCGGCCCTCGCGGCCGCCGTCGACGAGACGACCTTCGCCGTCGCCGTCCAGTCGCCGAACGTCTTCGGCCTCGTCGAGGACTGGTCCGTCGCGGCCGAGGCGGCGCACGCGCAGGGGGCGCTCGCGGTCGGCGTCGTGAACGAGGCGTTCTCGCTCGCGCTCCTCGTGCCGCCGGGCGCCTCCGGGATCGACATCGCCTGCGGCGAGGCGGCTTCCTTCGGCGTCCCCGCCTCCTTCGGCGGGCCGCTCGTCGGCTTCCTCGCCTGCCGCGACGCGTACAAGCGGCAGATCCCCGGGCGGCTCGCCGGCCGGCTCGACACGCCGGACGGCCCCGTCTTCGCGCTCACGCTCTCGACGCGCGAGCAGCACATCCGGCGCGAGAAGGCGACCTCGAACATCTGCACGAACCAGGGCCTCTTCGCCCTCGCGGCGACGATGACGCTCACGGCCCTCGGCAAGCACGGCCTGCGCGAGACGGCGCTCCAGTGCGCCGCGAAGACGGAGTACCTGAAGGCCGGGATCGGGAAGCTCGGGACCGGCAAGTTCACGGTCGCCTTCCCCGGCGCGACGTTCGACGAGTTCGCCCTCCGGTGCGGGCCGCCCGTCGGCGAGGTCCTCGCCGCGCTCGAGAAGGCGCAGATCCTCGGCGGCGTGCCGTTCGCGCGCCTCGCCCCCGGCTCCGGCGAGCACGAGGACCTCCTCCTCGTCGCCGTGACCGAGAGGGTCCGGCGCGAGGACCTCGACCGCTACCTCGACGTCCTGAGGGGGTTCTGAAAATGTCCGACCACGGAAACCTCACGAGCCCCGTCCCCGCCGCCCTCGCGGACCGCCGCCGCGGCCCCTCCTCGATCTTCGACGCCTCCCGTCCCGGCCGGAAGGGGGTCCTCCTCCCGGCGCTCGACGTCCCGGGCATCGACCCCGGGGCGCTCTACGGCTCGCTCCACCGCGCCGAGGTCGAGGGAGAGGTCGAGGCGTCGGAGGTCGACGCCGTCCGGCACTTCACCCGCCTCTCGCAGAAGAACATGTCGATCGACGCGAACCTCTACCCGCTCGGGTCGTGCACGATGAAGCACAACCCGCGGATCAACGAGGAGGTCGCGCGCCTCGCCGGCTTCGCCGACGTCCACCCGTACACCCCGGCGCACCTCGCGCAGGGGGCGCTCGAGATGATGGCCCGCCTCGAGGCGGCGCTCGTCGCCCTGACCGGCTTCGCGCGGGTGACGCTCCAGCCCTCGGCCGGGGCCAACGGCGAGCTGACCGGCTGCCTCATGATCCGCGCCGCGCACGCGAAGGCGGGCAACGCGAGGAAGTACGTCCTCGTCCCCGACTCGGCGCACGGCACGAACCCGGCGACGGCCCACTTCGCCGGCTACGAGGTGAAGGAGCTCGCCTCCAACGCGCGCGGGACGCTCGACCTCGGAGAGCTCGAGAAGAAGATGACCGACGAGGTCGCCGCCGTGATGATCACGGTGCCGAACACGCTCGGCGTCTTCGAGGAGAACATCCTCGAGGTCTCCCGGATCGTCCACGGCAAGGGGGGCTACGTCTACCTCGACGGGGCGAACTTCAACGCCTTCGTCGGGAAGGTGAGGCCCGCCGACATGGGCGTCGACGTCATGCACATGAACCTGCACAAGACGTTCTCGACGCCCCACGGCGGCGGCGGCCCGGGCGCCGGCCCGGTCGGCGTCGGCGCGGCGCTCGTCCCGTTCCTCCCCGTCCCCACGGTCGAGCCCGACGGCGCCGGCTTCCGCCTCGACTTCGAGCGGCCCGACTCGATCGGCCGGATGCGCACCTTCTACGGCAACTTCGGCGTCCTCGTCCGCGCCCTCGCCTACATCCTGTCGTACGGCAGCGAGATCGGCGAGGTGGCCGAGAACGCCGTCCTGAACGCGAACTGGCTCCGGAAGAAGCTCGCCCCCTTCTACCACCTCAAGTACGACGCCCCGAGCTACCACGAGGTCGTCTTCGACGACAAGAAGCAGGCGGCGAACGGCGTCCACAACATCGACGTCGCCAAGCGGCTCATGGACTACGGCTTCCACCCGCCGACGATGTCGTTCCCGCTCATCGTCCCGGGCGCGCTCATGATCGAGCCGACCGAGTCGGAGCCGGTGGAGGAGCTCGCCGCGTTCGCCGACGCGATGATCGCGATCGCGAAGGAGGCCGAGGCGACCCCGGAGCTCGTCACCTCCGCGCCCCACGTCACCCCGGTCGGCCGCGTCGACGAGGCGCTCCTCGCCCGCGAGGCCTCGAAGCCGGGGAGCTTCGCCCCGGTCCTACGGGCGCCGGTGCGCCGCCCGTAGCCCCTTCCGTCCCGCCCTTGCCTCCGGCCCGGCCGGGCGTCGCCGCCCGCGCCGGGCCGACGTATTTCAGGCCGGGACTTGACTCTGGACGAGCGGGAGAGAGAATCCGCGCGTCCCCTGGGGTCTATTGCGCACCGCGTTTATGCGGCATGAGGAGGGTTTCGTGTTGAGAGGAAGTGCACGTATCCGGCTGGGAGGGCTCTCGCTCCTCCTCGTAACCGCGCTGGCCGCCGCAGGCCCGGCGTCCGCCGCCGGGTTCTCGATCTTCGAGGCCGGCTCCCGCGCCACGGCGATGGGCGGGGCCTTCGTCGCGGACGGGGACGACCTTTCCGCCATGTTCTACAACCCCGCCGGCCTCGCCGAGCAGGCCGAGAAGGGGAAGCTGAAGGTGATGATGGGCGTCACCCTCATCAAGCCGATCGCCGAGCTCAAGGAAGGCTACGACCCGTACCCGGGCCAGGGCTACTCGAGCAAGATGGCGGACCAGTTCTTCTTCCCGCCGAACCTCTACATGTCCTACGGCCTGAGCGAGTGCGTGAGCCTCTCCTTCGGCACCTGGTTCCCCTTCGGCCTCGCCACGCGCTGGGACGAGCCCGACTTCCGCGGCCGCTACCTCTCCACCTACGTCGACCTGAAGCAGTACGCCGCCGGCCTCCAGATCGCCTGGAAGATCAACGACGTGATCTCGATCGGCGCCGGTCCCGAGATGCGCTTCACCGACGTTAAGCTCCAGCTTAAGGTCCCGCTCTTCAACCCCTACACGAACCGGGTCGTCGACGCGGCGCACGCGGACATCCGCGCCGACCTCGAGACCGACATCACGTTCGGCGCGGGCATCAAGATCAACCCGACGCCGCAGCTCTCGATCGGCGCCTCCTACCACGGCCAGGTCGACGCCGCCTTCGGCGGCGACGCCACCTTCTACCAGCTCCCGACGGGCTACGCCGACCTCGACGCCGCCTTCGCCGCGAAGGTCCCGGTGAACACCCCCGTCCCGGTCAAGACGACGATCCAGGCCCCGGCGATGACTCAGGTCGGCATCGGCTACGACTTCGGCAAGGTGAAGATCGAGGCCGCCGGCACCTACACCGAGTGGTCGGCCTACGACACGACGATCCTCGAGTTCTCCGCCGTCGACGGCAAGCAGGTCCCGACGAGCACCCTCCCCCACGACTGGAACAACGTCTGGGCCTACCGCTTCGGCGTCCTGTGGAAGACGAGCGACACGTTCGAGCTGATGGGAGGCTACGTCTAC
Organism: Thermoanaerobaculia bacterium; assembly: GCA_039812785.1. Taxonomy (GTDB): domain Bacteria; phylum Acidobacteriota; class Thermoanaerobaculia; order UBA5066; family UBA5066; genus UBA5066. Next base: position 5,779 of record JBDIBE010000142.1, read on the forward strand.
GACGAGACGCCGGAGCCGGACGGCGACGTCGGCCCGCTCCTCCCCGACGCGAACCGGAACGGCTTCTCCGTCGGCTTCAGCTGGAAGATGGGGAAGAACACCTGGGTCGACTTCTCGAACCTCGCGCTCTTCTTCAAGGAGCGCTCCGTGACGACGAACGACGACAACTTCAACGGCAAGTACAAGAACTTCGCGAACCTGACCGTCCTGAACCTCAGGACGTCCTTCTGAGGGGGTGAGCGATGAAGACCATGAAGAACACCCTCCTCGCCGTCCTCGCCCTCTCGCTCGCCGTCACGGCCCTCCCGGCCGCGGCGCAGGCCGACTTCTCGAAGTTCGTCTCCGTCGGGGCCTCCGTCGACGCCGGGTTCATCGACAGCTGCTGGGTCAAGCACGGCCAGACGGACTCCTGGCCCGCGATCTTCGCCCGCCAGGCGGGCGTCTCCGGGTTCCAGCAGCCCATCGTCGGGGAGCCGGGTCTCGGCCCCTGCCAGATCCTCACGAGCCTCGCCCCGACGTTCAGCTACGCGGCGAACACCGGCAAGCCCGAGAACCTGACGCTCGCGCGGCCCTACGACAACCTCGCGATCCCGGGCTATCTCGGCGCGAGCATCGTCAACTGCGTGACGAACACGGGGAAGACCCCGTGCAACAACGCGCTCATCGACCTCGTCCTCCGCGGCAGCGGCGCGACGGTCCTCCAGCAGGCCGCCTCGCTCAAGCCGACGTTCTTCGCCATCGGCGTCCTCGGCAACGAGCTCCTCGGCCCCGCCACCTCCGGCACCGTCATCGACGGCGTCACGCTCATCTCGAAGGAAGCCTACGCGGCCTCGTACAAGACGATCGTCGACACGATGAAGGCGGCCCAGGGCGGCACGGGCAAGGGCGTCGCGCTGACGATCCCCGACGTCACGAGCCTCCCCTACTTCACGGCCGTCAACCCGATCATCGGCGTGAACCCGGCGACGAACGCCCCGATCTACGTCCTCGGCCCGACGGGCTGCCCGGCCGGCTACCCCGCCTGCCCCGTCCCGGCCGGCACGGTCGTCCCGCTCCCGCTCGGCTCGCTCATGAAGCTCGGCTACGGCATTCCGTGCGCCGTCGCCAAGCTCCCGATGTGCGACAACCCGCTCCCGGACAACGCGACCGCCATCGGCGGCGTCACGGTGCCCGGCCTCCTCTACCCGAGCGAGGTGTCGCTCCTGAAGACGCGGGGCACCGAGTACAACGCGCAGATCAAGAGCCTCGCCGAGGGCGCCGGCTACAAGGTCTTCGACATCGCCGCGCTCCTCGCCGACATCGCCGCGCACGGCAGGCACTACGCCGGGATCGACCTGACGTCCTCGTACCTCGCCGGCGGCGTCTTCTCCTACGACGGCGTCCACCCGAGCGCGACCGGCTACGCCATCGTGGCGGACGAGCTCGTCCAGTTCGTCAACAAGAACTACGGGACGAGCCTCCCCCGCGTCGACATGTCGACCTACCTCTTCAACGGCAACTCCTCGGGCGGCTACCCGAAGTCGTCCTACGGGCCGCCCACGCAGGAGGAGATCGTCGACTTCGCCGCGGCCTACTTCACCCCCGAGACCCTCGACGCGTTCTGGAAGACGATGGGCGTCGAGACCCCCGGCGACGAGATCGTCTTCGGCGGCGGCGAGGAGCCCGCGCCGACCCCCGTCCGGCCCGGCGTCGGGAAGGCCGAGATCTCCAAGTAACCTCTTCCTGGAAAAGGACTTGGTCGCGGGGCCGCCTTCGGGCGGCCCCGCTTGCTTTGTTGGTTGGTGTCGGTTTACCCTTGGCGGGTTTGGCGCGGCAGGAAACCGGTTCGTCCTGCGGAAGCCGTGCCCGACGAAAGGGAATCCTGGACTCGGCATGATCTCAGCTACCGAACTCCGCGCCGGCATGATCGTCATCCACAACGGGGAGCTTCACCGCGCCCACTCCGTCGTCCACAAGACGCCGGGGAACCTCCGCGGGTTCGTCCAGGCGAAGCTCCGGAGCCTGAAGAGCGGCG
>JBDIBE010000143.1:0-7730 GCA_039812785.1 Thermoanaerobaculia bacterium
AACCGTCCTCGAGACGATGAACTCGGGCGGCTACACGTACATGAAGCTGAAGACCGCCGCGGGGGAGACCTGGGCCGCCGTCAACGAGGCGAAGGTCGAGGTCGGCCAGAACGTCGGGATCCTGAACCCGATGCCGATGGACGGCTTCGAGAGCAAGACGCTCAACCGGAAGTTCGACCACATCGTCTTCGGCTCGCTCGCGGGCGCCGAAGCGTCGGGCGCCGCTCCGGCCGGGATGGGCGGCGGAGCTCCGACGGGCATGATGGGCGGGGCGACCGGCCAGGCCGAGGGCGCGATGCCCGCCGGCATGGCGGCGCAGCACGCCGCGGCCGCCACCGGCGGCGAGGTGGCCGAGAAGATCTCCGTTCCGAAGGCCTCGGGCGCCGACGCGAAGACGGTCGCCGAGGTCTGGGCGCAGCACGACGCGCTGAAGGGGAAGACGGTCACCGTCCGCGGCAAGGTCGTCAAGTACAACTCCGGGATCATGGGGAAGAACTGGCTTCACCTGCGGGACGGCTCCGGCACCGCCGAGGGGAAGGACAACGACATCACGGTGACCACGAGCGACGCCGTCGCCAAGGGAGACGTCGTCGTCGTGAAGGGCGTCGTCGCGATCGACCGCGACTTCGGCGCCGGCTACACCTACCCGGTGATCGTCGAGGACGCGAAGGTCACGAAGTAGGCTTCCGGCCCGGCCGCTTCGCCTTCCCGATCCAGTGCGGAGCGGGGAGGCGGAGCCCGAGCCGAACGGAGGCCAGCCGGAGGAGGACGATCGTCGCGAATCCGGCGGCGTCCGCGAAGGCCTGCGGCACCTCGAGGTGCGGCCCCGCGAGGACGACGAGGCAGCCGAGGAACGAGGCCGCGGCGTAGAGCGGCCCCGGGCGGAAGATCGCCGGCACCTCGCTCACGAGGACGTCGCGCAGGACGCCGCCGAACGTCCCCGTCACGACCCCCATCAGCGCGGCCGGAAGAGGCGGGAGCCCGGCCGCGAGGGCGTAGCGGACCCCCGTCAGGCTGAAGAGGGCGAGGCCGAGCGAGTCGACGAAGGTCGAGTTCCGGTCGAGGGCGTCGGCCGCCGCGAAGGCGCGCCGGCTGTAGACGAAGGGGAGGCAGAGGAGGAGCGTCAGGAAGACGTACTCCTTGTTCGCGACCCAGAAGAGGGGCCGCCGCTCGAGCAGGACGTCGCGGAGCGTCCCGCCGCCGAAGGCGGTGACGAGGGCGAGCGTGAACGTCCCGACGACGTCCATCTTCGCCCGCGCCGCGGTGACCATCCCCGAGACCGCCGAGGCGACGACGGCCGCGGCCTCGACCGCGAGGGTCAGCTGGGGAGGCGGCGCGTTCACGTTCCGGGGAGTTTAGCGGCCCCGGGCCTCGCGAGCGGCGGCAGGCGCGCGAGCGGGACGAGGTAGAGCGCGAAGAGCGCCCCCGTCGCGACGAGGGCCCCGCGGATCCCGGCCGCCTCGACGAGCGCGCTCCCGACGAGCGGTCCGCCCATCATCCCGACCGAGTAGGCGACGTTCACGAGCGAGAAGACGCTCCCGAAGGAGCGGGTCCCCATCGCCTCGACGGCGTCCGCGAGCCCCGGGCTGACGGGGCTGAGGACGAAGGACGCCGTGACGCCGAGGGCCGCCATCGAGAGGGCGACGGAGGCCTTCGTCGCGAGGAACGCCGGGAGCGGGAGGAGGAGCGCGGCGAGGACGAAGCCGATGCGCAGGATCCGGAGCCGCCCGAAGCGGTCGGAGAGGCGGCCCATCAGGGGCGACGTGAGCGTGTGGGTCAGCGCGGCGGCGGCGAAGAGGACTCCGATCTCCGAGGCGCGCATCCCGAGCGCAGCGTCGAGGTGGAGCGGGAGCGTCGACTCGAGGAGCGCCCAGAGCGCGGCGCCGAGCGCCATCGCCCCGGCGAGCGTCCGGATCGTCGCGTTCCCGAGGAGGCCGGAGAAGCCGACCCGCTCGCCCGCGGGGGGCTCGTCGTCGCGGAGGAGGAGGACGCGCGCGGCGGCGTCGGCGAGGGCGAGGCCGGCGGCGAGGAAGAAGGGGCTTTTCGGGCCGAGGCTCTCCGTCAGGAATCCCGAGACGGGCGGCCCGAGGAGGACACCGACGTTCGCGGCGGCGAAGGCCGTCGCCATCGCCTGCCCGCGCCGCTCCTGCGGGAACCCCTCGGCGAGGAGCGCGAGGCCGGCCGTCCAGGTCGCCGCGGCGGCGAGCCCCTGGAGGACGCGGGCGAGAAGGAGCCCGGCGTACGAGCTCGCGAAGGCGAAGAGGAGCGTCGTCAGCCCGACGCCGACGAGCCCCCAGAGGAACGGCTTCTTCCTCCCGACCCGGTCGGCGAGGCGGCCGAGCGGCCACGTGCCTCCGAGGACCGCCGCGGCGTAGGCGCCGAAGAGGACGCCGACCTCCATCTGGTCGAGGCCGAACGTCCTCGCGTAATGCGGGAGGAGCGGGACGAGGAGGTAGTAGAGGATCGAGTCGGTGAAGAAGGCGAGGCCGACGACGAAGAGGAGCGCGAGGGGAGACGTGCGGCCGGGCACGCGGGGATCGTAGCCGTCGGAGGCGCCGGCCGTGAGCGCCCCCGCTGTGTCATAGTTCTCCCCGATGGGAAGCGCACCCGCGGAGAGGAAGGTCGCCGCGACGTGGGAGGTCTTCCGGCTGACGCTTCGGATGACCGCGGCGGAGTTCGCGAGGTCGCACGGAAGCAGGGTCGCCGTGCTGCCCCTCGAGCCGACGGACCCCGAGCGCCTCGCACCCGTCGTCGGCGCCGTCCTCGGCGAGCTCGAGAGGCAGGTCGTCGCCTCAGAGGCGAGCCCGGTCCTCCGCGCGGTGAGGAACGCCTTCTGGCCGATCCCCGAGGAGAAGAGCCGCCGGAGGCTGAAGAGGGCCTTTCTCGCCTACGCGAAGGCCTGGCGGGCAAAGCCGGCCGCCTGAAGGGCGGGCCCCGCCGCTCCGTCGGAGCCCCGGCCTCCTTCGGGCGGGGCGCTTCGCGAGAGAATCGGCCCGTGGACGCCGTCGCGTACGCCGCATTCACGCAGGCCCTCGCGGAACGTCTCGGGGCCGACCCTCGCGTCGTCGGCCTCGTCGCCCTCGGCTCGATGTCGGGAGAAGGGCCCGCGCCCGACGAGTTCTCCGACCACGACTTCTTCGTCGTCACGGCGACGGGCCTGCCGGAGCTCTTCCGGAGCGACCTCTCGTGGCTCCCGGGCGCGGAGAGCGCCGTCCTCGTCCACCGCGAGACGGAGCACGGCCTCAAGGTCGTCCTCCCCGACGGCCACCTCCTGGAGTTCGCGGTCTTCGACCGCGACGAGCTCCTCCTGGCGCGCGCGAACCGCCATGCCGTCCTCCTCGACCGGGGCGGAGTCGCGGAGCGCATGGCCGACGTCGCGGCGAAGCCGGCCCTCGCGCACGAGAGCCGCTGGCTCTGCGGGCAGCTCCTCGGGAACCTCCTCGTCGGCGGGGGCCGGGCCGCGCGCGGCGAGCTCCTCTCGGCGCGCCTCTTCGTCGCGGGGCACGCGGCGGGGCACCTCCTGCGCCTCCTCGCTCGCCACGTGCCGCCGGAGGCGGAGGCCGCGCTCGACGACCTCGACCCGTTCCGCCGCTTCGAACGGACCTGGCCCCGGCTCGGCGCGCGCGTGAACGCGGCCCTCTCGCGCCCGCCGCTCGAGGCCGCGCTCGCACTTCTCGACCTCGCGGGGAGCGAGCTCTCCGGCCGCGTTCCGGAATGGCCGGGACGCGCGGCCGCCGTGGTCCGGGAGAGGCTCTCGCGGGCGGGGGTCGGGGGCGGCCCCGGTTAGAATCCCCGGTTGCCATGCTGTTCAAGACGATCATCGAGCCCTTCCGCATCAAGTCGGTCGAGTCGGTCAAGTTCACGACCCGGGAGGAGCGCGAGAAGGCGCTCGTCGAGGCGGGGTACAACGTCTTCCTGCTCCCCGCGGAGGACGTCGTCATCGACCTCCTCACCGACTCCGGCACGGGCGCGATGTCGGCCGCGCAGTGGGGCGCGCTCATGCAGGGGGACGAGAGCTACGCCGGCAGCCGCTCCTTCTACCGCTTCCGCGACGTCGTGCAGGACCTGACGGGCTTCAAGCACGTCATCCCGACCCACCAGGGGCGCGCGGCCGAGCGGATCCTCTTCCACACCGTCCTGAAGCCCGGGATGGTCGTCCCGAGCAACACGCACTTCGACACGACCCGCGCGAACATCGAGGTCGAGGGGGCCGAGGCCCGCGACCTCGTGATCGCCGAGGGGAAGGTCCCGTCGCTCATCCACCCCTTCAAGGGGAACGTCGACCTCGCCCGCCTCGAGAGGACGCTCGCCGAGGAGGGCGAGAAGGTCCCGCTCGTGATGGTCACCGTCACGAACAACTCGGGCGGCGGCCAGCCCGTCTCCCTCGGGAACCTCCGCGGCGTCCGCGCGCTCTGCGACCGCTACGGCAAGCCCTTCATCCTCGACGCCTGCCGCTTCGCCGAGAACGCGTGGTTCGTGAAGACGCGGGAAGAGGGGCAGGGCGACAGGACGCCGAAGGCGATCGCGCAGGAGATGTTCTCCCTCGCCGACGGCGCGACGATGTCGGCGAAGAAGGACGGCCTCGCGAACATCGGCGGCTTCCTCGCCCTGAACGACGACGCCCTCGCCGCCTCCTGCCGGAACCTCCTCATCCTGACGGAAGGCTTCCCGACCTACGGCGGCCTCGCGGGGTACGACCTCGAGGCGATCGCGCGCGGCCTCGAGGAGGTCGTCGAGGAGCCGTACCTCCGCTACCGGATCCGCTCCACGGCCTACCTCGCCGACAAGCTGACGGCGGGAGGCGTCCCGATCATCCAGCCGCCGGGCGGCCACGCCGTCTACATCGACGCCCGGGCGATGCTCCCGCACGTCCCGCCCCTCCAGTACCCCGGGATCTCCGTCGCGAACGCCCTCTACGTCGAGGCGGGGATCCGCGGCGTCGAGATCGGGACGGTCATGTTCGGCCTCCACCCCGACGGGACGGAGACGCCCGGCGCGATGGACCTCGTCCGCCTCGCGATCCCGCGGCGGGTCTACACGCAGTCGCACATCGACTACGTGGCCGAGGGGGTCCTCGAGGTCTTCCGGCGGCGCGACGAGCTGAAGGGCTACCGGATCACCGAGGCGCCGAACGTCCTCCGGCACTTCACGGCGCGCTTCTCCCCGCTCTGAAGTGATCGCGGGGGGACCAGGGCCCTTCGGGCCTCCGGCCGGTCCCCCCGCACCGCCTCCGAGCCGGCGGTCTCGGGAGCTCGCCCCCGTCAGATCGAGATCGACCCCTTCCGGAACGCGGTCTTCCCGAGGAGCGCGTTGACGACGACGGGGCGTCCCCGCCTCGCGAGGCGGAACGCCTCCGCGAGGACCTTCGCCGCCGAGGACGGGCCGTCGAGGAGGAGCCCCTCGCCGCCGAGCCCGCGCGCCGCCTCGTCGTAGCGCGTCGGGAGGAGGACGGTGCCGACGTCGTCCTTCAGCACCTCCACCTGCTCGCGTGCGATCTGCGTCCAGCCCGCGTCGTTCCCGACGAGGGCGACGACGCCGAGCCCGTGCCTCACGAAGGTGTCGACCTCGACGAGGCCGTAGCCGGCCGAGCCGTCGCCCCAGAGGAGGAGGACGTCGTCGCCCGGCCGGCAGAGCGCGGCGCCGAGGGCGAAGCCGGCGCCGACGCCGAGCGTGCCGAAGACGCCCGGGTCGAGCCACGAGAGCGGTCCGCGCGGGCGGAGGACGTAGGAGGCGGTCGCGACGAAGTCCCCGCCGTCGGCGACGACGACGCCGCGCGAGGGAAGCGCCTCCTCGACCTCGCGGCAGAGCGCGACCGGGTCGAGGGCTCCCTTCGAACCCGCCGGCGAAGCGGCGATCTCGGCGTCGCGCTCCGCGTCGCGGCCGCGGAGCCTCGCGAGCCACTCGGGGCGCGCGAAGCCGTCCTCCGCGCTCTCGGCGAGCGCCCTGAGGAAGAGGCCGGGGTCGCCCTCGACGCCGAGCGTGGGGCGGCGGTTGAGCGCGAGGGCCGCCGCGTCGCGGTTCACGGAGACGAGCGTCGCGCCGCGGCCGACCTGCCGGCCGTAGTCGAGCCGGAAATCGCACGGGACGCCGGCGAGGAGGACGAGGTCGGCCTCGCGCAGGGCCTCCTTGCGCCGGTGGCGGAGCTGCAGCCGCGAGGCGGGGCCGAGGAGGCCGCGCGCGGTCCCCGAGAGGTAGACGGGGATCCGCAGCGCCGCGACGGCGCGCGCGAGCCCGTCCGCGCCGGCGGGGGAGAGGAGCGCGCCGCTCCCGAGGACGAGGACGGGGCGCACGCTCCGGGCGAGGAGGAGAGAGGCCGTCCCGACGCTCCCCGCCTCGGGCTCCGGCGGGAAAACGGGGCGCGGGTCGCGCGGGGCGGTGTCGGCCGCGCCCGCGAAGATCGAGTCGAGGTGCCGGCCGAGGTACCAATTCGTCGCCGCCTCGACGAGCCCCTTCGCTTCTCCCGACTTCCCGCCGTACCAGGAGCGGACGAGCGCCTCGTCGTAGAGGAGGTCGACGGGGCATTCGACGAAGACGGGGCCCGGAACGCCCTCGAGGCTCGCGGCGAGCGCGCGCTCGAGGAGGGGGACGAGGTCGCGCACCTTTCTCGCGGCGAAGGCCTGCTTGACGACCGGCTTCAGGAAGGCAAGCTGGTCGATGTCCTGGAGCGCGCCCCGGCCGCGGAGGACGGTGGCGGTCGCCCCGCCGAGGAGGACGAGGGGCGACTGCGCGAGCCGCGCGTTCTGGAGGGCGGTCAGCGCGTTCGTGACGCCGGGCCCGGCGGTGACCGCGGCGACGCCGGGGACGCCCGTGAGGCGCGCGACGGCGTCGGCCGCGAAGACGGCCGTCGCCTCGTGCCGCGTGTCGACGACGCGGATCCCGCGGGCCTTCGCGGCCGCGAGGATCGGCGAGATGTGCCCGCCGCAGAGGGTGAAGAGGAACCGGACGCCGTGCCGCCGAAGGACCTCGGCGACGAGGGCGCCGCCCGAGCTCGCCGGCGCCCCGGCCGGCTCCCGCTCTCCGCGTTTCCGCATCGTCTCGAACCTCGCGCGGAGGTTAGCAGCGGTCGCCGGGCGAGGGCGGGGCGTCAGGAGGCCGGCTCGTTCCCGGCCGCGAGAAGGCCGAGGAGCTCCTCGTACTCGAACCGGTCGAGGAGGTCCCGGAGGACGGCTCCGGCGTTCGGGTCGAGGCGAGCGGCCTCCTCGGCGAGCGCGAGCGCCCGGTCGCGGTCGGCGGCGCGGACGGCCTCGGCGAGGCGCGCGCGCAGGCCCGCGGGGAGGACGAGGATCGCGGCGGCGCGCGCGGCCGGGTCGACGCCCGCGGGCTCGGCTCCGGCGGGCTCCGGCTCGCGCCAGCTCCACTCGATCCCGAGGAGCCGCCCGACCTTCTCGAGGAGCTCCGCCTCTCGGAAGGGCTTCCCGAGGAAGTCGTCGCCGCCGGCCCGCCGGGCCTCGAGGCGGTCTTCCTCGAAGGCGTTCGCCGTCACGATGACGACCGGGACCCGGCGCCCGGCCCCGGTGGCCCGGATCGCGGCGAGCGCGGCGTAGCCGTCCATCTCCGGCATCCGGAGGTCCATCAGGACGAGCTGCGGCGGCGCCTCCTCGAAACGCTGCACGGCCTCGCGCCCGTCGGCCGCGGTCTCGACCGTGCAGCCGGCGCGCGTCAGCATCTCCGCGAGGACGGCGCGGTTCTCGGGGACGTCGTCCGCGACGAGGACGAGCGGCGGCGCGACG
>JBDIBE010000144.1:0-7726 GCA_039812785.1 Thermoanaerobaculia bacterium
GCGAGAGGCGCGAGGACATCCCGCGCCTCGTCGGACACTTCCTGAGCCGGATCGGAGCGCGCGAGGGGCGGCGGCCGAAGTCGCTGACGCGGGAGGCCGTGGCCCGGCTCCTCGACTACCCATTTCCCGGCAACGTCCGCGAGCTCGAGAACCTCCTCGAGGGGGCGGCGGCGCTCGTGCCGGGCGAGCGAATCGAAGCGGGCGACCTCCAGATGCGCGGCCCCCGGCACGCCGAGGGGGGCGCGGGCCTCGATCTTGCGACGCTCGAGATCCAGCACATCAGGCGCGTCCTCGACTCGGTCGGGGGCAACAAGAGCGAGGCGGCGCGGATCCTGGGGATCAACCGCCGGACCCTGTACCGGAAGAATGTGGCAAACTGACGCTTTGTGACATATTGCCGCACACGCGGTATCTGTTGTCGCAAGAGTGTCTTCCGTCACTTTTGGCCCTCGGCCCCAAGAGTGTGTGGCGGCTTGTCGCGTAGCTTTCGACCCTCTTGATGCGCTATTTTCGCAAGATATTGAATGTAAACAACTTAACGTGATCGACCTCCCCAGGGTCGAAGTGGCGCGGAGGTTGCGTCATTACGCCGCGGGAGGAGCCGATGGAATGCAGCGCGGATCGGGTCGGTCATCCGGGTGCGGAGTCGGCGGCGGAGCGTCCGTCGCGGTTCCCCGGGTGGTCGGCGGCGGCGAACGACGAGGAGCGGCTTCCCTTCGCTCTCCTCGCGGTCCTCGCCGGGGAGATCGCGGCGTTCGCGGCGCTCGCGGCGTCGGGTAACATGCCGGACATCGTGACCGTGCTCTACCGAGCGCTCCTTACGCTCTGACGAGCCCTCCTTGTCGATGTCGACGGCCGCACCCCGAGAGATCCAGCTCACCATCCCGGTCGCTCCGGAGATGGAGATCGCCGCGACGGCCCAGGTCGCGGCGCTGGGAGAGTGGATGGAGCTCGGCCGCGACAAGATCGACGAGGTGAAGATGGCCGTCGTCGAGGCCTGCATCAACGCCTTCGAGCACAGCGGGACCCCCGATCACAAGGTGGAGCTGAAGTTCCGGGTCGCCACCGAGGCCGGCACCGACGGGGGCCGGACCTACCTCGAGGTGGACGTCCTCGACAACGGGCACGGGTTCGACCCCGCGCGGGTCTCGGCCCCGCGGATCGGAGAGAAGCTGCACGCCCCGCACAAGCGGGGGTGGGGCCTCCGGATCATCCGGAGCCTGATGGACGACGTCCGTATCGAGAGCGGCGAGCGCGGGACGATGATCGTGATGCGGAAGTACCGCTGAAGGGCGACGATGAGCGAGACGCTGAAGGTGACCCTGGAAAAGCCCGACGGGACCGTCGCGATCCTCCGGACGGACGGCTACATCAACAACACCGGCGGAGAGGAGATCGCGCGGCAGGCGTACGCCCTCCTCGGCGAAGGGACGGTCCGGCTCCTCCTCGACCTCGAGAGGACGAAGATCGTCAACTCCATCGGCATCTCCATCCTCATCGAGGTCCTCGAGAAGGTCCTCGACCAGGGCGGCCGCCTCGCCTTCTGCCACCTGACGCCGACGATCGAGAAGACGTTCCAGATCATGGGGCTCGCCCAGTACGCGCGGATCTTCCCGACGACCGAGCCGGCCCTGGCCTGGCTGCGCGGTGAGGCGGAGTAGCGCCGGGCGATGCACGCCGACGTCCCGGGGGCCCACGCGCTCCTCGCGACGATCGAGCCGGCGTCGGCCGGCGCCGGGCTCCTCGAGCCCGTCCTCGACGCTCTCCTGAAGGCCGCAGGAGGGGAGCGCGGCCTCGCGCTCGACGCCACGGGCCGCGCGCGCCCCGCCTCCCGCGGCGTCGAGCCCCTCCCGGAGGACCTCGCGGAGCTCGCCGCCTCGCTCTCCCGCGGGAGCGCCCACGTCGCGAGCTACGACTCCGCGCTCCTCGCGCGGATGCTCGGCGGCCCCCGGCCCGGCGGGAGCTCCGCCGAGCCGCGGATCCTCCCCCTTACGGCGGGCGACGACACGCTCGCGTGGATCGCCCTCGAGCGCTCCCCGTCCGACCCGGTCGGGTTCGCCTCGGTCGCCGCCCACGCGGCCTCGCTGATGGCCTGGGTCCGGATGTCCGAGAAGGTGCGCGAGGCCGACTTCGAGCTGAAGTACCGGGTCTGGGAGCTCGAGAGCCTCTACGACGTCGGCCTCTCGATCGCCGGCACGCTCGACCTCGAGTCGCTCGCCGACGACATCCTGATGAAGTCGGTCTCCCTCCTCAACGCGCGGGGCGGGACGCTCGTCGTCCGGCCGGGCGGCGCGGAGAACGGCGAGCCGCAGCTCTACGTGCGGAGCATCGGGACGCCGCTCGTCGGCGACGGCGCCTCGCTCGACCCGCTCGGCCGCGTCCTCGTCTGCAACCGCCGGGAGGACCGTCCCCCCGTCCTCGCGGACGCCCCGGCCGAGAAGCTCCTCGCCGTGCCGATCGCGTCGGAGGGGAGGCCTCTCGGGCTCCTCGTCGTCGCCGACAAGGAGAACCGCGCCGGGGGGATCGACGACTTCGGCCCGGCCGACGCGCGGATCCTCTCCCTCTTCGGCAACCAGGCGGCCATCGCGCTCGAGAACGCGCGCCTCCACCGCGAGGCGGTCGAGAAGGAGCGGATGGAGCGCGAGATCGAGATCGCGGCCTCCATCCAGAGGACGATTCTGCCGACGACGCTCCCGGCCGTCTCGGGGATCCTCCTCGCCGCGGGGAACCGCCCGACGCGCCAGGTCGGAGGCGACTTCTACGACGTCCACCCTCTCCCGGACGGGCGCGTCGCCTTCTGCGTCGCCGACGTCTCCGGCAAGGGGATCCCGGCGGCGCTCCTCGTCTCGACCGTCCACGCCTGCATCCACCTCCTCGTCGAGGCGGGCGCCAACGACCTCCCCGGCCTCGTCGCGCGCGTGAACCGGCACCTCGCCCGCTTCTCCTCGACGCGGAAGTTCGTGACGCTCTTCTTCGCCGTCTACGACCCCTCCGACGGCAGCCTCCGCTACGTCAACGCGGGGCACAACCCCGGGATCGTCGTCCGCCCGGGCGGAGTCGAGCTTCTCCCGAGCGGCGGGGTCCCGATCGGGATGTTCGAGACGGCGAAGCAGGTGGAGAGCCGCGTCGACCTCGTCCCCGGCGACCTCGTCGTCCTCTACTCGGACGGCATCACCGAGGCGGCCGACGCGAAGGACGAGGAGTTCGGGATGGAGCGGCTCACCGCGCTCGTCGAGGCGGCGCGCGACCTGCCGCCGAGCGCCCTGAAGGACCGGATCTTCGCGGCGGTCGAGTCGTTCACGCGCGGCGTCGCGCAGTACGACGACCAGACGGTCCTCGTCGCGCGGCCGACCTGAGCCGGGCGTTCCCCTCGAGGGGACGCGTCGGGCGGCACGCCGATCGCTAGAATGGCGGGACGTGAGGACGTCGCGCCCGGACCGGGCGGGAAGGTCGAGAATGGGAGTCGTGGTCGCGCTCCTCGGCAGCCTCCTCGGCGCGGGGTGCCCGGCGCCGGACGGCGACGCGGACCCGACGGCGAAGGCCCGGGCCCGGATGGTCGAGCGCGACATCGCCGCCCGGGGCGTGAAGGACGAGCGGGTCCTCGCGGTCATGCGGGAGGTGCCGCGCCACCTCTTCGTCCCTCCCGACCAGGCGGAGCAGGCCTACGACGACCATCCGCTCCCGATCGGGAGCGGGCAGACGATCTCGCAGCCCTACATCGTCGCGTTCATGACCGAGCAGCTCCGCCTCACCGGCAAGGAGCGCGTCCTGGAGATCGGCACGGGCTCGGGCTACCAGACGGCCGTTCTCGCGCGCCTCGCCGCGCGCGTCTACTCGATCGAGATCCGGCCCGAGCTCGCCGACCAGGCGAGGCGGCGCCTCCAGGCGTCGGGCGTCACGAACGTCGAGGTCCGCGCCGGAGACGGCTGGTTCGGCTGGAACGAGGAGGCGCCGTTCGACGCGATCCTCGTCACGGCCGCGCCGGAAAAGGTCCCCGAGCCGCTACTCGAGCAGCTCGCGCCGGGCGGCCGCATGGTGATCCCGGTCGGCGGCTTCTACCAGGAGCTGAAGGTCATCGAGCGGACGCCGGACGGCTTCCGCGAGCGGAGCGTCCTCCCGGTCCGCTTCGTCCCCTTCGTCGGCGAGGCGGAGAAGCACCGCGGCGGCGACGAGCCGCGGTGAGCCGGCGCACGCCTCCGGCGCTCCCGGCACGCTAGACTTCGCCCTCCGATGCGCCTCCTGATCCCGGTCGTCCTCGCGACCTCCCTGGCCGCGGCGCATCCCTGCGGCGGCGCCGGGATCGACCCGCTCTCCCTCGCGCGCCCCTCCGTGCGGACCTTCACCGAGAGGGACGGCCTCCCGCAGGCGACCGTCCACGCCGTCGCGTTCGACCGCGAGGGCTACCTCTGGGTCGGCACCCAGGACGGCGCGGCGCGCTTCGACGGCCGCTCGTGGACGACCGTCGACCTGCCCGGCAAGGCGGTCTCGAGCTTCGTCCGGACGGTCCTGACGACGCGGGACGGAAGCGTCTGGTTCGGCAAGGAGGAGGGCGGGATCGTCCGGCTCCGGGCCGGGAAGGCCGACGCCTTCGACCGGAGCGAGGGGCTCCCGGCGGGCCGCGTCAACCACCTCCTCGAGGCCGAGGACGGAACGGTCTGGGCCGCGACCCACGGCGGCGGCGTCGCCCGCTTCACCGGAGCCGGTTTCCTCGGCGTCTCCGACGGCCTTCCGGACCTGAGGGTCTGGAGGCTGCTCGAGCGGCGAGGCGGCGACGGAAGGCCGCGGCTCCTCGCGGCCTGCGAGGGAGGAATCGCCGAGCTCGAGGACGACGGCCGCTGGAGGGCGATCGATCTCGGCGTCCCGCTGGCCGGGGTCAGCGTGAACTCGCTCCTCCGGACGGGCGAGGGGAGCGCCGCCGCTCTCTGGGTCGGCACCTTCGGGGCCGGCGTCTTCCGGCTTCGGGAGGGGCGGGTCGAGCGATACGGCCCGTCCCGGGGGCTCGCCGGCAGGCTCGTCACGAGCCTCGCGGCGACGCGCGGCCCGGACGGCGAGCCCGTCGTCTGGGCGGGCACCCGCGACGCGGGGGTCTTCCGCCTCGCCGGCGAGGGCTTCGAGCCGTTGCGCGCCGGCCCTGCGCTCGACGAGGTCTACACGCTCGCCCCCGGCTCGGGCGTCAACTCCGGGACGCTCTGGGTCGGCACCCGCCTCGCGGGCCTCTCGCGCGTCCAGGACGCCCCGTGGGCCGCGTTCGACCGGGCGACGGGCCTGCCCGGCGAGCAGGTCTTCGCGTTCCTCGAGGAGGCCGGACCGGGCGGCGGGACGGCCGTCTGGCTCGGGACGAGCTCGGGCGCGGCCGTCGTCGAGGACGGCAGGCTCCTCCGTCAGGGGCCCGAGAGCGGGCTCCCCGCATTCCAGGTGCGGTCGCTCGCCTCGCTCCCCGCGGCGGGGGGCCGGCACGAGGTCTGGGCGAGCCTGGCCGGCGCCGGCCTCTGGCGCCGGGACGGCGCGCGCTGGCGCCCGGTCGAGGCGCGGCCCGTCTTCCGCTCCGACGACGCGGGCGTCCTCCTCGCCGACGCGGACGACGCGGGCCGTCCCCTCCTCTGGGTCGGCAGCGAAAGGTCGGGTCTCGGGCGCTTCGCCGACGGGCGGTGGAAGGCGTGGAGCGTCGCCGAGGGGCTGCCCGCCGAGTCGGTCCTCTCCCTCCTCGCCACGTCCGGCCCGAAGGGCCGGACGCTCTGGGTCGGCACGCGCGGAGGCGGCCTCGCCGAGATCGTCGGAGACCGCGTCGTCGCGGTCCACGACCGGCGGACCGGCCTCCCGAACAACCACGTCCTCGCGCTCGCCGAGGTGACGGCTCCCGGCGGCGCGCGGGAGCTCTGGGCCGGGACCCGGGGCGGCGTCGCCCGGCGTCCGCTCGAGGCGCCCGGCTCGGGCTGGACCGTCCTCTCCGAGGAGAGCGTCCCGGCTCTCCCGAACAACAACGTCTTCACGATCGCCGCCCTCTCCGGGGGCGACGTCTTCCTCGGGACGAACCGCGGCGTCGCCCGCCTCCGGCGCAAGTCCGCGGCAGCGGAGGGCCTCGAAGTCCTCGTCTACGGGACGAACGAGGGGCTCCCGGGCGGCGCGTGCAACCAGGGGAGCCTCGTCGACGCGCGCGGCCGGGTCTGGATCGCGACCTCGGCCGGGGCGGCCGTCTTCGACCCGGCGCGGGCGGCCCCGCGCCCGCGCGGGCCGCAGCCGCTCGTCGTCGAGCGCGTCGAGGTCGAGGGGGTCGCGCGCCCCCTGTACGGGCCGTTGCGGATCGCGCCCACGGAGCGGACCGTCGCCTTCGAGGCGGCGCTCCTCGCCTTCCACGGCGAGTCGCAGATCCGCTACCGGACGCAGCTCGAGGGCTGGGAGGCCGCGCCGACCGACTGGACCGCGTCGCCCCGCCGCGAGTTCACGAATCTCCATCCCGGCGGCTACGTCTTCCGGGTCTGGGGGCGCGACGCGGACGGCGTCGAGAGCGGCCCCGTGGAGGTCCCGTTCGAGGTCGCGGCTCCCTGGTGGCGCCACCCGGTCGTCCTCGTCCTCGGGGCGCTCCTCCTCGCGGCCGCCGGCCTCGCGGCGCTCCGCGTGCGGGAGGCCGCGCTCCACCGCCGGGCGCGGGAGCTCGAGGGCCTCGTGCAGCTCAGGACCCGCGAGCTCTCCGAGGCGCGCGACGCGGCCGAGGCGGCCACCGAGAGCAAGAGCCGCTTCCTCGCCCACATGAGCCACGAGGTGCGGACGCCGCTCAACGCCATCGTCGGCTACTCGGACCTCCTGTCCGAGGAGCTGCGCGACCGCGGCCTCGACGACCTCCTCCCCGACCTCGAGAAGATCCGGCGCGCCGCGGGGCACCAGCTCTCCGTCGTCTCCGAGGCCCTCGACCTCTCGAAGATCGAGGCGGGGAAGGCGGAGCTCCACCTGACCGAGTTCGACGCGGGCCGGCTCGTGAGGGAGGCGCTCGAGATGGTCGAGCCGCTCGCGAAGAAGGGGCACAACCGCCTCGCGGCGGCGGGGCTCGACGGGCTCGGGACGGTGAGGAGCGACGAGGCGAAGCTCCGGCAGGTGCTCCTGAACCTCCTCGGGAACGCGGCGCGCTTCACGGAGCGGGGGACGATCTCCGTCGAGGCGGAGAGGACGGAGACCCGGCTCGCGATCCGGGTCCGCGACACCGGCGTCGGGATGACCCCGGAGCAGCTCGGGCGCGTCTTCACCCCCTACGCGCAGGGGGGCGCCGGGACCTCGGCGCGCTACGGCGGGACGGGGCTCGGGCTCGTCATCTCGCGCGGCTACTGCGAGCTGATGCGCGGGACGCTCGAGGTCGAGAGCGAGCCGGGGCGCGGCTCCGTCTTCACCGTGCGGCTTCCGGCCCGACTCGAGCGGCGCGCGGGCGGGCGCTGACCCTCCTTCCCGTTGCGCGGCGCGCCTTCCGCGTGCATCGTCCTCTGCGGCGATGCGAACGGAAGAGAGCGCCTTCCGCTACCTCCTCGGCCTCGCGCGCCCGTATCGCGGGCGCTTCCTCGCCATCGCGCTCCTCGCCCTTCTCGGGACGGCCGCGGACCTCGTCGAGCCGCTGATCTACAGGGCCGCCGTCAACGACGTCGCAGGCCTCTTCGTCTCCCGCGCGGGGGAGGAGGCGGCGGTCGGCGGAGAGGGGGAGCCGGAGCCCGCGGCGGCGGCGGAGCCCGCGGCGCCCGCCGCG
>JBDIBE010000145.1:0-7701 GCA_039812785.1 Thermoanaerobaculia bacterium
GGGGGGGGAGGTCGTCGAAGCGGAGGCCCGGCGACATCGCGAAGCGCTTCTGGTCCTCGGTCGTCTTCGGCTCGCGGGCCTGGAGGACGGCCGTCCCGTCCCAGGCCATTCCCGAGAAGCCCGTGGAGATCTTGTCGAGGACGCCGTCGATGACGGACGTCAGGACGACGAGCGTGAAGACGCCGAGCATCAGGAGCGTGAGCGTGAGGACGGAACGGAGCTTGTGGGCCCAGAGCTCGAGGAGGCCGCCCCGCACGACCTCGGCCGCGAGGGCGAGGCGGGCGCCGGCCGAGTCGCGCCGCGAGCGGGCAGGGGCTTCGGCGACGGCGGCCGCGGCGAAGAGGGTCCCGGCTTCACTCATATCGGAGCGCCTCGCTCGCCGGGGGGGCTGAGGTTCCCGCGCCCCCCCGGACCCCCCGACCCGGTCCGATGAGCTCACTCATATCTCAGGGCCTCCATGGGCGAGAGCCGCGCGGCCTTCCACGCCGGGAAGAGGGCGAAGACGAAGCCGAAGGCGCCCGCGACGAAGAACGACGCGAGGAAGCTCTTCGGCGCGAGGAAGAGCGGGACGTCGAGGAAGGAGCAGATGACCTTCGAGAAGCCGATGCCGAGGACGAGCCCGACGAGGCTCCCGAGGACGGTCAGGAGGAGCGCCTCGGTCATGAAGGCCTTGAAGACCTCCCGCCCCGACGCGCCGATCGCCATCCTCACGCCGATCTCGCGGACCCGCTCCTTCAGGCTCGCGAGCTGGATGTTCACGTTCACCATGCCGCCGCCGATGAGAGAAAGGACGCCGGCGAGCATGAAGATCATGTTGTAGACCTGCCCCTGGCTCTGGCGCTTGCGGATCCGCGCGGCGATGTCGTCGATCCGGAAGTCCTCCTGCTGGCGGTGGTTCGCCTTCAGGAGCGACGCGAGGTCGCGGGCGAAGCCCTCCATCAGGTTCAGCTCGGGGATCTTGAAGGTGACGCGGTCCACGCGCTCGTAGCGGTCGCCCTGCATCCGCGCCGCGACGAGGCCCGCCGGGACGGCGACGATCCGGTTGCGCCACGCGAAGGCGTTCGGCTCCCCGTCCCTCCAGCGGAAGACGAGCTCGCGGAGGACGCCGACGACGACGACCGGGACGTCCCCGACGCGGACCGTCTGGCCGAGGGCGTCCCCGGACGGGAAGAAGACCTGCGCCGCCTCGGCGCCGAGGAGGCAGACCGGGGCGCCGGCGGCGAGCTCGGTCGTCGAGAAGACGCGGCCCCGCTCGACGTCGTAGCCGTTGAGCGGGAGGAAGTCGCCGCCGATGCCGCTCACCTGACGCTCCTGGTCGGCGTACGAGGACCGGACCCGGGCGCGGGCGTAGCGTTGGACGCTCGTCGCGTGGACGGCCTTCCGGTTCATCTCCTCGCCTTCCGAGGCGTCGGCGTTCCTCAGGCCGAGGTTCGCGCGCGACAGGGCGGTCACGTTCCCGTCGCGGACGGCGGCCGCGGGCTGGACGTTGAGCCGCTCGATGCCGCCGAGCTTGCGCCAGCGCTCGTCCGAGCGCCGCTCGTGGCTGTCGGAGATCGCGAAGCCGCCGAGGACCGACGCGACGCCGACCATGACGCCGAGGCCCTGGAGGGCCGACCGGCCGAGGTTCTCCCGGATCTCGGCGAAGGCCTCGGCGGCCCGCTGGCGGAACGCGCCGGAGAAGGCCACGTCAGGCCGCCTTCGCCTCGTCGGAGGCCCGCACGAGGCCGTCGTGGAGCTCGACCCGGCGGCCGGCGAGCGCCGCGATCGAGAGGTCGTGCGTCACGAGGACGACGGTGTGCCCCTGCCCGTGGAGCTCGCGGAAGAGGCCGAGGACCTCGGCGCCCGTCTTCGAGTCGAGCGCGCCCGTCGGCTCGTCGGCGAGGAGGAGGGCCGGCCGGTTCGCGAGCGCCCGGGCGATCGCCACGCGCTGCCTCTGCCCTCCGGAGAGCTCGGACGGGAGCCGGTTCGCCTTCTCGGGGATGCCGACCTTCTCGAGGAGCTCGAGGGCGCGCGAGCGCCGCTCGCGGCCCGGCACGCCCGCGTAGAGCATCGGGAGCTCGACGTTCCGCGAGACCGTCGCCCGCGGGAGGAGGTTGTAGGTCTGGAAGACGAACCCGACCTTCTCGTTGCGGATCCGCGCGAGGGCCCCGCCCGAGAGCCCCTCGACGGACTGCCCGTCCAGCGTGTAGCTCCCGGCGGTGGGGGAGTCGAGGCAGCCGAGGATCGCCATCAGGGTCGACTTGCCGGAGCCCGACGGTCCGACGAGGGCGACGAACTCGCCGCGTTCGACCTCGAGGTCGATCCCGCGGAGGGCGTGGACGGCGTTCCCGTTGACGCCGAAGACCTTGGTCAGCCCCTGCGTGCGGATGACGAGCGGCATGTCAGTTGTCCTCGTCCTTCTCGACCTTCTTGCGGGTCGGGTCCTCGAGGCAGACCTTGTCGCCGGGCTGGAGGCCCGCGAGGACCTCGACGCGCTCGAGGGTCGCGATGCCCGCCTTCACGGGGACCGGGTTGAAGTAGTCCTTCCAGTTCTCCGAGAGCCAGACGAACTTGCCGCGCCCCGAGAGCCCCTCCTTCGCCTTCGCGACCGACTTCGGGTCGAGGTCCTTCTTCAGGACGAAGGCGACCGTCTCCCCCTCGCGCTTCTGGAGCGCCTCCAGGGGGAGCGAGAGCGCCTTGTCGCGCTTCTCGCCGAGGATCTCGACGTTCGCGCTCATGCCCGTCCGGAACGCGTCGCCGAGCTCGTCGAGGGCGACCTCGACCTCGAAGACCTTGATCTTCTCGACGAGCGTCGCGGCCGGGGCGACGAAGCGGACCTTCCCGGTGAAGACCTTCTGGGGGTAGGCGTCGAGGGTGATCCTCACGGGCTGCTTCAGGGCGACCTTGGCGATGTCGACCTCGTTCAGGTTCACCTTGACGATGAGCGAGTCGAGGTCGGCGACGGTGAAGAGGACCGTCCCCGCGTTGAACGAGGAGACGCCCGAGGTAACCGTCTCGCCGAGCTCGACGCCCCGCTTGATGACGACGCCCGACATCGGGGCCGTCACGCGCGCGACCTGGGAGGAGGCCGCGGCGGAGATCGGGATCCCGTGCTCCTCGACGATCCGGTAGCGCGCCTGCGCGGCCTTGAGCGACTCGGCGGCGACGTCGCGGCGGGCGACGTAGTCCTTCAGCGCCTCGTGCCCGACGAGGCCGGAGTCCCAGAGGGCCTGCTGGGCCCGGAGCTGCCGCTCCGCGTCCTTCAGGGCGAGCTCGGCCTGGGTGACCGCCGCCGAGACCTCGGAGAGCGACTGCGCCTGGGTCACGTCGGGCTCGACCTCGGCGAGGACGTCGCCCTTCTTCACGACGGCCCCCTCGCGGACGTTCAGCTTCACGACGCGGCCCGAGACGACGGACTTCACGTCGACCTTCGTGACCGGGTCGACGACGCCGACCTCCCGTACGCTGACCTGGAGGTCCTCCGCCGTGACGGTGCCGAGCCGGAACGGGAGGCTCTCGGCCGCGGCGGCCGGCTTCTCCTTCCCGTTGCGCGAGGCGAAGACGACGCCCGTGCCCACGAGCGTGATTCCGACGGCCGAGACGAGGATCCACTTCTTCTTCATCGCGCGCACTCCGAATTCGTCGAGCCCCTGTACGGGCACGGATCCCTTCGATCGGGGGGTCCTTCGAAGGTCAACAAAGCGATACGGAGGAGCCGGAGGAAGGTTCGCAGGGGCCGTCTCGGCGTGGCGAAACGTCACATCGCGGGCGGAGGGCGCCCTTCCCTTTCCTGTATGTTCCGCGGGAATGGGTCCCGGTCCGCGCGCCTTCGCCCTCGGCCTCCTCGCCGCCCTCGCGGTGTCGCGGCCGGCTGCGGCGCTCGACCCGGCCAGGGCGATCACCCAGTACCGCCACGAGGTCTTCCGGACGCGGGAGGGCCTTCCCCAGAGCTCGGCCGAGGCGCTCCTGCAGACGCAGGACGGCTACCTCTGGATCGGGACGCAGGAGGGGCTCGCCCGGTTCGACGGCTCCCGCTTCGTCGTCTACGACAAGGGGACGACGCCGGAGCTGCGGCACAACCGGATCCTGACGCTGATGCAGGACCGGCGGGGGCGGCTCTGGCTCGGCTCGGAGGGCGGAGGGCTGACCGTCGTCCAGGAGGGACGGTTCCGAACGTTCGGGCCCGGGGACGGTCTCGCGAGCGACATCGTCCGGGCGGTCGCCGAGGACGGCGAGGGGACGATCTGGGTCGGGACCGACGCCGGCCTCCAGAGCCGCGACGAACGCTCGTTCTCGACCTGGGGGATCGCCGCCGGGCTCCCCGCGGGCGCCGTCCGCGCCCTCGCGGTCGACCCGTCCGGGGCGCTCTGGGTCGGGACGGCCCAGGGCGCCTTCCGTCGCACGGGCCGAGGCTTCGAGCCGCGCGGTCCGAGGGAGGGCGTCCTCTCGCTCCGCGCGGGGCCGGACGGCACGGTCCTCCTCGGCACGGCGCACGGGCTGCGCCTCCTGAGGGGCGAGAGGGTGGAGTCGCTGGGGCGCTCCGACGGCCTGCCGGGCGAGGTCGTGAACTGCGCGATGAGGGACCGCCGCGGGACGGTCTGGATCGGGACGTCGGGCGGCCTCGCCCGCCTCTCGGGAGGGCGCGTCACCTCCTTCACGCCCGCCCAGGGCCTTTCGAACGGGAACGTCCTCGCACTCCTCGAGGACCGCGAGGGAACGCTCTGGGTCGGCACGCAGGACGGCGGCCTCAACAAGCTCTCCGACGCCTCCTTCACGCCCTGGGGCGTGAAGGAGGGGCTCTCCGCGGACGTCGCCTGGGCCGTCTTCGTCGACCGCGACGGGGCCGTGTGGTCGGGCACGGACGCGGCGGGCGTGAACGTGCGCCGGGGCGACCGCGTGACGACGATCGGCGTCGCCGACGGGCTCCCGGCGCCGGGCGTCCAGGCGATCTGGCAGCACCCCGACGGCTCCGTCTGGCTCGGGACGCGCGGGGGCGGGGTCGCGATCGTCCGCGGCGGGAAGGTCGTCCGGGTGATCCGGAAGGCCGACGGCCTCGCGGGCGACTCGATCTGCTCGATCCTCGGAACGCGCGACGGGAGCGTCTTCCTCGGCTCGCGCGGCAGCGGCCTGACGCGGATCTCGCCGGAGGGGCGCTTCACCCGATGGGGCGAGGGCGACGGGCTCCTGAACGGGACGATCCACGCTCTCCACGAGGACCGCGCCGGGGCCCTCTGGATCGGGACGAACGGCGCGGGCCTCTTCCGCTTCGAGCCCGCCACGGGCGGCTTCACGCGCTTCGGCCAGGCGCAGGGGCTCTCCATCGAGATCGTCAACACGATCCACGAGACGGGGGACGGCACGCTCTGGATCGGGACCTACGGCGGCGGCCTCAACCGCTTCCGCGACGGGCAGTTCGCCGCCGTGACGACGCGCGAGGGGCTCTTCGACGACGCCGTCTTCGCCATCCTGCCGGACGGGCACGGGAACCTCTGGGTCTCCTGCAACCGAGGGATCTACGCCGTCTCGCTCCGCGAGCTCGACGCGGTGGCCCGGGGCGACGCGAAGCGCGTGAGGTGCCGCCCGTTCGGGACCGAGGACGGCATGCGCAATCGCGAGTGCAACGGGGCGAACCAGCCCGCGGGGGCGCGCGGCGCCGACGGCCTCCTCCACTTCCCGACGATCGAGGGAGTCGTCACCGTCGACCCCGACGGCCTCTGCCGGAACCCCGTCCCGCCGATCGTCCTCGTCGAGGAGGTCCGGGTCGACGGCGCGCCGAGGCCGACGCGAAGCTTCCTCGAGCTCGCGCCGGGGGCCGAGCGCTTCGAGTTCCACTACACCGCGACGAGCTTCCGCGTCCCGAGCCGCGTCGCGTTCCGCGTCCGCCTCGAGGGGGTCGACCGCGACTGGGTCGACGTCGGGACCCGCCGCTCGGCCTACTACACGAACCTGTCGCCCGGCTCGTACACGTTCCGCGTCTCGGCGGCGAACGAGAGCGGCGTCTCGTCGGAGGGAGAGACGGCGTTCTCGTTCCGGCTCCGCCCGCGCCTCGACCAGATGCCGTTCTTCTGGCTCGTCGTCGGCGTCGGCGCGCTCGCCGTGGCCTACACCGGCTACCGCTTCCGCGTCGCGCGGCTCGAGGTGCGCGAGCGGGAGCTCCTCGACGTCGTCGAGGAGAGGACGCGGAGCCTGCGCGAGGAGAAGGAGCGGACCGAGCGCGCCCTCGCCCAGGCCGAGCGCGAGCGCGAGCGGGCCGAGGAGGCGTGGCGCGCCGCCGAGGAGGCGAACCGGTCCAAGAGCCACTTCCTCGCCGCCACGAGCCACGAGCTCCGGACGCCGCTCAACGCGATCCTCGGCTACAGCGAGCTCCTCTCCGAGGAGGTCGCCGAGAAGCGGTACGACAGCCTCGACGCCGACATCCGGCGGATCCACGCGGCGGGGCGCCACCTCCTCGGCCTCATCAACGACATCCTCGACCTCTCCCGCCTCGAGGCGGGAAAGCTCGACCTCCACCCCGAGGAGTTCGACCTCGCGCCGCTCGTCGCCGACGCCGTCGAGACCGTCCGCCCGCTCGCCGAGCGCAACCGCAACCGGCTCGCGCTCGAGGGGGAGGCCGCGGGGACGATCGTCGCCGACCCGACGCGCGTGAGGCAGATCCTCCTGAACCTCGTCGGGAACGCCGCGAAGTTCTCGCACGACGGCGAGGTCGTCCTCCGCGTGGCGCGCCACGCCTCGGAGGCCGGCGAGCGGGTCTCCTTCGTCGTCTCCGACACCGGCATCGGGATGACCGGGGAGCAGATCGCCCGCCTCTTCCGCGCCTTCGAGCAGGGCGACCCGCAGGTGGCCCGCCGCTACGGCGGGACGGGGCTCGGCCTCGTCATCACGCGGCGCCTCGCGCGGATGATGGGAGGCGACGTCGCCGTCGAGAGCCGCCCGGGCGAGGGCTCGACGTTCACGGTCGACCTACCGGCCCGGCCCGGTCCCGTTTCGCCGGGGGCCGAACCGGAGAGGCGATCTCAGGACGGTGTGTAAAATGTAGCTCCGACCCCAGAGGGGTTCCGAGGGCCTTCGGAGCGGCCTAGAATGCGGCCCAAGGAGACTCTCTCTATGGTCAAAGGCGCACGTCGGCTCGCGATCCTGGGCGCTGCCGGCCGGGATTTCCACAACTTCAACACGACCTACCGCGACGACCCGTCCGTCGAGATCGTCGCGTTCACCGCCACGCAGATCCCGGGCATCGCCGGGCGCCGCTACCCCGCCGAGCTCGCGGGCCCCCGATATCCCACGGGCATCCGGATCGTCCCCGAGGACGACCTCGAGCGCCTCATCCGGAACGAGCGGATCGACATCTGCGTCTTCTCGTACTCCGACGTCGCGCACGAGACCGTCATGCACCTGGCGTCGCGCTGCATCGTCGCGGGCGCCGACTTCAAGCTCCTCGCGGCCGACCGGACGATGATCCCCTCGATGGTCCCCGTCATCGCGGTCACCGCGGTGCGGACCGGCGCGGGCAAGAGCCAGACGACCCGGCACGTCTCGTCGATCCTCAAGAGGCTCGGCAAGAAGGTCGTCGCCATCCGTCACCCGATGCCGTACGGCGACCTCGCCGAGCAGGCCTGCCAGCGGTTCGCCGACTACTCCGACCTCGACAGGCACAAGTGCACGATCGAGGAGCGCGAGGAGTACGAGCCGCACATCGACAACGGCTTCATCATCTACTCGGGC
>JBDIBE010000146.1:0-7691 GCA_039812785.1 Thermoanaerobaculia bacterium
GGCGCGGCCGACGCGGCTCACAGCGTCACCCCCGCGGCGCCCTCGAGCCGCGCGACCGTCGGGACGTCCTTGTCGCCCCGCCCCGAGAGGCCGAGGACGATCGTCGCGCCGGGCCTCCTCGGCGCCTCGCGGAGCACCCACGCGACCGCGTGGGCCGACTCGAGCGCCGGGATGATCCCCTCCTTCTCCGCGAGGGCGTGGAAGGCGGCGAGCGCCTCGTCGTCCGTGACGCTCTCGTAGCGCGTCCGGCCGAGCGCGGCGAGGTTCGCGTGCTCGGGCCCGACGGCCGGGTAGTCGAGGCCCGCGGAGACGGAGTGGGTCGGGAGGACCTGCCCGTCCTCGTCGGCGAGGAGGAGCGTTCGCGTCCCGTGGAGGACTCCGACGCGCCCCGGCCCGAAGCGGGCCGCGTGCTCGCCCGGCGCGGAGGAGCGCCCGCCCGCCTCGACGCCGACGAGCTCGACCTCGCGCTCGGGGAGGAAGGCGTGGAAGAGGCCGATCGCGTTCGAGCCCCCGCCGACGCAGGCGACGACGAGATCGGGGAGGCGGCCGAGGAGCTTCCTGGCCTGGCCGCGCGCCTCGCGCCCGATGACGGCGTGGAAGTCGCGGACCATCCGCGGGTAGGGGTGCGGCCCGAGCGCCGAGCCGAGGACGTAGTGCGTGTCGGCGTAGCTCGCCACCCAGTCGCGCATCGCCTCGTTGATCGCGTCCTTGAGCGTCTTCGACCCGGAGTCGACTGGGACGACCTTCGTCCCGAGGAGCCTCATCCGGTAGACGTTGAGCGCCTGGCGCTCGACGTCGACGGAGCCCATGTAGACGACGCACGGGATCCCGAGGAGCGCGGCCGCCGTCGCCGTCGCGACGCCGTGCTGGCCTGCTCCGGTCTCCGCGATGACGCGGCTCTTCCCCATCCTCTTCGCGAGGAGCACCTGTCCGAGCGCGTTGTTGATCTTGTGCGCTCCCGTGTGGAGGAGGTCCTCGCGCTTGAGGAGGATCCGCGCGCCGAGCTCGGCCGAGAGCCGCCGCGCCTCCGTGAGAGGCGTCGGCCGCCCCGCGTACGTCGTCAGGAGGTGGTGGAGCTCGCGACGGAAAGACGCGTCCGCTCGCGCCTTCGCGTACGCGCGGGTCAGCTCTTCGACGGGCGCCATGAGGGTCTCGGGGACGAACCGCCCGCCGAACTCGCCGAACCGCCCCGCGGCGTCGGCCTCCGGGACCACGAACTTCTCAGCCACCGATCCTCCCCTTCTCCGAGCGGACCGCGGCGACGAACGCCGCGAGCTTCTTCCCGTCCTTGACGCCCGGGGCGCTCTCGACGCCCGAGGCGACGTCGACGCCCGCGGGCCTGCACGCGGCGATCGCCTCCGCGACGTTCGCGGGGCCGAGGCCTCCGGCCACGAAGACCCTTCTCCCTTCCGGGAAGTGGCGGAGGAGGCTCCAGTCCCACGTCCGCCCCGTCCCCCCCGCGAGCGTCGCGTGCGCCGCGTCGAGGAGGAGGACCTCCGCGGGCCACGCGGCCGCCTCCTCGAGCGGGTCCTTCCCCACCCGGACCGCCTGCCAGACGGGCACGGGAACGGAGAGCCCCTGCCGCGCGGCGAGGTCGTCGTGCCACTGGAGCGCGTCCGGCCTCGCCGCATCGACGATCGCCTCCGCCTCGGCGACGGAGCTCCCGGAGACGACGGCGACGACGCCCTCCGCGAGGCGGCTCGCCTCGCGGAGCGCGCGGCCCAACGCGAGGTCCACCCGGCGCGGCGAGCGAGGCGAGAAGTTGAGGCCGATCCAGTCGGCGCCCAGCTCTTCGGCGGCCGCGAGGTCCTCCTCGCGGGTGACGCCGCAGACCTTGACCTCGGTCGCCCCCTCGCCCCTCAGCGCACGAAGCGCCCGGGCCGGGTCGCCCGACCGGAGGAGCGACTCGCCGACGAGGAAGGCGTCGAAGCCCCCTTCGGCGAGGCGAGCGACGTCGGCCGGGCCGTGGATGCCGCTCTCGGCGACGCGGACGACAGACGGCGGAAGGAGCTTTCCCATCGCGGCGACGCGCGCGAGATCGACGGCGAACGTCCGCAGGTCGCGGGCGTTCAGGCCGACGACCTCGGCCCCCGCCGCGAGCGCGCGGCGGACCTCCTCCTCGTCGTGCGCCTCGACGATCACCGCGAGGCCGCGCGCGCGGGCCGCACGGTGGAGCCGCACCAGCTCCTCGTCGTCGAGCGCCGCGACGATGAGGAGGACGGCGTCGGCCCCGAGCGAGAGGGCGAGGTCGAGCTGGGCCTCCTCGACGACGAAGTCCTTCATCAGGACGGGAAGGCCCGAGACCCGCTTCACCTCCGGGAGCCACGCGAGCTCGCCCCCGAAGAAGTCGGGCTCGGTGACGACCGAGATCGCGGCGGCGCCGGCGCGGCGGTAGGCCCGCGCCACGCCCCGGAACGCGCTCGCCGGATCGGGCAGGATGACCCCTGCCGAGGGCGAGCGGTGCTTCACCTCCGCGATGACACGTGGTCCGCCCGCGCGGAGCGCCGCGAGGAATCGCGCGCCGTCCGACGGCAGGGCCGCGGCGCCGCGGGGGGCGAGCTCGCCCGCGGCGAGCCTCCGCCGCCTCGCGGCGAGGATCTCCGCGAGGATGGAAGGCGTGCTCACGCAGCCTCCTGCGAGATCGCCGCGAGCCGCTCGAGGGCGCGCCGCGCCGCGCCGGAGTCGATCGAGGCGGAGGCGCGGGCCATCCCGTCGCCGAGGTCGAGGGCTACGCCCGAGACGAGGAGCGCTGCGGCGGCGTTCATCAGGACGGCGTCGCGCCGCGGCCCTTCCTCGCCTTCGAGGATCGACCGGAGGATCCCGGCGTTCGTCTCCGCGTTCCCGCCGGCCATCTCGCGCGGGTCGCGCTCGGAGAGGCCGAACGTGGCGGCCGTCCACTCCTCGAGCCGGACCTCCCCCTCCGCCACCTCGGCGACGATCGTCAGGCCGTGAGGGAGGAGCTCGTCCCCCGCGCCCGAGTTCGAGACGACGAGCGCGTGCGCCGCGCCGAGCGCCGCAAGGGCGTGCGCGAGGACCGGGACGCGGAGCGGGCGGTCGACCCCGACGAGCTGACGCCTCACGCCGAGAGGGTTCGCGAGAGGGCCGGCGAGGTTGAACGCCGTCCGGACCCCCAGCTCGCGCCGCATCGGCCCGACGGACTTCATCGCCGGGTGATAGGCCGGCGCGAAGAGGAACGTGACGTTCGCCTCGGCGAGCGCCCGCGCCGCGAGGTCGGGCGGCATGTCGATCCGCACGCCGAGCGCGGCGAGGACGTCGGCCGAGCCGCTCGCCGAGGAGACGGCGCGGTTGCCGTGCTTGGCGACCGGGACGCCGGCCCCGGCGACGACGAACGCCGCCGCCGTCGAGACGTTGAACGTCCCCTGGCCGTCGCCGCCCGTGCCGCAGACGTCGACGGCGCGCTCGGCGAGCTCGTCCGCGACGGGCGGCCGCGCGGCCCTCCCGCGGAGCGCGTCGACGACGCCGGCGACCTCCTCGGGCCCCTCGCCCCGCCGCGCCATCGCGGCGAGGAGCGCCGCGGCGCGGACCGCGGAGAAGCCCTCCTCGAGCATCTCCTCGACGGCGAGGCGCGCCTCCTCCCGCGAGAGCGCCCTCCCCTCCATGACGAGCTTCAGGGCGCGGTGGAGGCCCCCTCCCGCGCCCGGCGCGGGGAGGTTCACGACGCGCCCTTCTCGACGAAGTTCGCGAGGAGCCGCTCCCCCTCCAGGGTGAGGATCGACTCGGGGTGGAACTGGACGCCGACGATCGGGAGCGAGCGGTGGCGGAGCCCCATCACGAGGCCGTCCGACGTCTCCGCCGTGATCTCGAGGCACTCCGGGACGCTCGCGCGGTCGACGACGAGCGAGTGGTAGCGCGTCGCGACGAACGGGTTCCCGAGGCCGGCGTAGATCCCCTCCCCGTCGTGGCGGATCTCGGAGGTCTTCCCGTGCATCAGGACGGGCGCCCTGACGACCGCGCCGCCGAAGACGTGCCCGATCGCCTGGTGGCCGAGGCAGACGCCGAGGAGCGGCACCTCCCCGTTCCGGCGGATCAGCTCCTCGCTGATCCCGGCGTCCTCGGGGCGGCCGGGGCCGGGCGAGATGACGATCCGCTCGGGCCTCATCGCGAGCGCCTCTTCCGCGGTGACGGCGTCGTTCCTCACGACGCGGACGCCGGGATGAAGCGTCTGGAGCACCTGGACGAGGTTGAAGGTGAAGGAGTCGTAGTTGTCGACGACGAGGATCACGGCTCGTACTCCTTCGAGGCCTCGACCGCGCGCATGAGCGCGAAGGCCTTGCTCTCGCACTCGTCCGCCTCGGCCTCGGGGCGCGAGTCGGCGACGATGCCGGCGCCCGCCTGCACGTGCAGGACGCCGTCCCTGACGATCGCCGTCCGGATCCCGATCGCCATGTCGAGGTGCCCCGCGAAGTCGAGGTAGCCGACGGCGCCTCCGTAGGCGCCGCGCCGGACCGGCTCGAGCTCCTCGATGATCTCCATGGCCCGGATCTTCGGGGCGCCCGTGAGCGTCCCGGCGGGGAACGTCGCGGCGAGCGCGTCGACGGCGTCCTTCCCCTCGCCGAGCTTCCCCGTGACGCGCGTCGCGAGGTGCATGACGTGCGAGAAGCGCTCGACCGTGAAGAAGTCGCGGACCTTCACCGTGCCGGGCGCCGAGACGCGCCCGAGGTCGTTCCGGCCGAGGTCGACGAGCATGACGTGCTCGGCCCGCTCCTTCTCGTCGGCGAGGAGCTCGCGCGCGAGCGCGAGGTCCTCCTCGGGCGTCGCCCCGCGCCGCCGCGTCCCGGCGAGCGGGATCGTCTCGACCTCGTCGCCCCCGGCGCGGACGAGCCTCTCCGGCGAGGCCCCGAAGATCACGGCGTCGGGCGTCCGAAGGTAGTACTGGTAGGGCGAGGGGCTCACGCGCCGGAGCGCGCGGTAGATGGAGAAGGTGTCCCCCTCGATCGGCGCGGACCAGCGGCGCGAGAGCACGACCTGGAAGACGTCGCCCGCGCGGATGTGCTCCTTCGCCCGCTCGACTCGCTCGACGTAGACCTTCCTCGGGAGCGACTCCTCCCAGGCCCCGGCGAGGCGGGCGGGCCTTCCGCCGTGCGGCCGCCCCGCCTCGACGCGCGCCGCGAGCGTCGAGAGCCGCATTCTCACGGCCGACTCCTCGCCGGGCCGCGCGTTGCCGAGGAACAGGAGCCGGTGCTTGACGTGGTCGAACGCGAGGACCGTCTCGAAGACGCCGAACCAGGCGTCCGGGAGGCCGACGGCGTCGGGGTTCGTCGCGGGGAGGCGCTCGAGCCGCCGCACGGCGTCGTAGCCGGCGAACCCGACCGCGCCCCCCGTGAAAGGGGGAAGGTCGTCGCCAAAGCCCTCGGCGCCCGGGCCGGGGCGGGCCTGCGCCCGGACGATGCCGCGCAGGAGCTCGAACGGGTCGCCGTCCGCGCCGCTGACGGAGCGCTCCGGGGCGGTCCCGAGGAACGACCATCGCGCGATCCGCGCGCCCCCTTCGATCGACTCGAGGAGGAAGCACGGGTCGTCCCCGGCGAGGAGCGTCCTCATCACGGAGACCGGGGTCGTCAGGTCGGCCGGCCGCTCGAGGACGACGAGCGTCCGGGACTCGGTCTTGCCCATTACTTCTCCTCCCGGCGCTTCCCGCGCCGTGCGGCGAGCTCCGCCGCGACCGCCTCCGGGGAGAGCCCGCGGGCGGCCATCAGGACGACGACGTGATACATCAGGTCCGCGATCTCCGCCGCGAGGCCGGCGTCGTCGCGCGAGACCGCCGCGAGGGCGACCTCGACCCCTTCCTCCCCGACCTTCTGGGCGCACTTGCCGACGCCCTTCTCGAGCAGCCGGTTCGTGTACGAGCCGAGCTCGGGCCTCTCCTTCCGCGCGGCGACGACGTCGACGAGCGGGCCGAGGCCGAACGGGTCCGCGGAGGCCGCGGGGGCCTCGCCCGCGGGGATCGCCGCGATCGGCGCGAAGCAGCTCGCGGCCCCCGTGTGGCAGGCCGGCCCCGAAGGCTCGACGTCGTAGAGGACGGCGTCGTGGTCGCAGTCGAGGGAGACGCGCACCACTCGCTGGACGTTCCCCGAGGTCTCCCCCTTCTTCCAGAGCGAGCGGCGCGACCGGCTGAAGAGATGCGTCTGCCGCGCCTCGACGGTGAGGGCGAGCGCCTCGTCGTTCGCCCAGGCGAGCGTGAGGACCTCGCCCGTCGTGGCGTTCCGCACGACGACGGGGACGAGGCCGCGCCCGTCGAAGGCGACCTCCTCGAGGCCCGCCGGGACCGCCGGGCGGACAGGGACGCCCGCCCTCGCGAGGGCCCTCTTGACCTGGCCGACGCTGAAGATCCGGTCGTGGAAGACCGAGGCCGCGAGGACGGCGTCGGCGCCCCCCTCGAGGACGGCCGGGGCGAAGTGCGCGAGCTCGCCCGCGCCGCCCGAGGCGACGATCGGCAGCGCCGTCGCCGCGCGCGCCGTCTTCAGCATCGCGAGGTCGAAGCCCGCCTTCGTCCCGTCGGCGTCCATGGAGGTGAGCAGGATCTCTCCCGCCCCGCGGGCCGTCACGTCGGCGACCCACGCGCCGAGCTCGGTCCCCGTGAGCCTCCGCCCTCCGTGCGTCGAGACGACGAAGCGCTCGCCGTCCTTCTTCGCGTCGACGGCGACGACGACGCACTGCGCGCCGAAGCGCTCCGCGAGGCGCGTCACGAGCGGCGGGTCGAGGACCGCGGCGGTGTTCACGGTGACGCGGTCGGCTCCGGCCGAGAGGAGCGCGCCCGCGTCCTCCACGGAGCGGACGCCCCCGCCGACGGTGAACGGGATCGAGAGGACGTCGGCGACGCGCCTCACGAGGTCGACGAGCGTCCCGCGCCCCTCGTGGGAGGCGGCGACGTCGAGGAAGCAGAGCTCGTCGGCCCCTTCCGCCTCGTAGCGCCGCGCCGCCTCGACGGGGTCGCCCGCGTCGCGCAGGTTCTCGAAGTTCACGCCCTTGACGACGCGCCCGCCGGTCACGTCGAGGCAGGGGATCACTCTCACGGCGAGGCTCATCGCGTTCCCTCCGCGAGCGCGGCGCGGGCCGCCGCGAGGCGCGCCACCGTCGTCGCCCCGCCGTGCAGCGCCCGGCCGAAGATCGCCCCCGCGGGGCCTCCCGCGAGGGCGGCGGCGACGGGACCGAGGTCCTCTTCTCCCCGCATCCCGCCCGAGGCGAGGATCTCGCCCGGGAAGGCGGCGCGGACCTCGGCGAGGAGGTCGAGGTTCGGCCCCGTCATCGCGCCGTCGCGCGCGACGTCGGTCACGAGGAGCGTCCTCGCGCCCTGGCCCGCGAGGCGCGCCGCGACCGCAGCCGCCTCTCCCGCCCCGGCGTCCTCGACCCAGCCGTGGATCGTCGGCCTCCCCTCCTTGCAGTCGAGCGCGACGACGAGGCGGCCGCCGTAGTCGGCGAGGAGCGAGGCGAAGAGCGCCGGGTCGCGGAACGGCAGGCTCCCGAGGACGACCCGCGAAGCGCCGGAGGCGAGCGCCGCCTCGACGCCCGCGCGGTCGCGCAGGCCGCCGCCGACCTCGACGGGAACGGTCGAGGCCGCGACGATCTCCGCGATCGCGGCGGCGTTCGGCGCCGCGCCGAAGGCGGCGTCGAGGTCGACGACGTGGATCCCGTCGGCCCCTTCCCGCGCGAAGCGGACGGCGACCTCGACGGCG
>JBDIBE010000147.1:0-7676 GCA_039812785.1 Thermoanaerobaculia bacterium
CCGTCGCGGCGCGGGCCGCGGTCGCGGTGCTCGACGCCGCCCTCGCGGCGGAACGGCGGGCGGTCGTCGCCGCCTCCCTCGCCCTCGGGCTGGACGGCGTTCAGCCCGAGGCGCTCGACCTCGGCGGCCGCCTCCTCGGGGGTGAGCGCCTGGCGGCGGGAGAGCTTGATCTTCCCGTTGACCGGGTCGATCGCGATGATCTTGACCTTCGCCTTGTCGCCGAGCTTGACGACGTCGGTCGTCTCCCGGACGCGGCCGGGGGCGAGCTCGGAGATGTGGACGAGGCCGTCGAGGCCCGGGAGGATCTCGACGAAGCAGCCGTACGGCTCGACGCGCTTGACGATCCCCTCGTACTCCGTGCCGATCTCCGGGACGGTCGTGAGGGCGCGGATCGCGTCGATGCACTTCTCGGCGGACGCCATGTCGACGGAAGCGACCGTGACGGAGCCGTCGTCCTGGACGTCGATCTTGACCGAGTACTCCTTCTGGAGCGCCCGGATCGTCTTGCCGCCGGAGCCGATGACGTCGCGGATCTTCTCCTCCGGGACGTGGATCGTCAGGAGGCGCGGCGCGTAGGCCGAGATCTCGGGGCGGGCGGACGGGATCGCCTTCTCCATGATGTCGAGGATGTGCATCCGGCCGGCCTTCGCCTGCTCGAGCGCCTTCTCGAAGACCTCGCGGCTGATGCCGGAGACCTTGATGTCCATCTGGAGGGCGGTGACGCCCTTGCGCGTGCCGGCGACCTTGAAGTCCATGTCGCCGTAGTGGTCCTCCTGGCCGGCGATGTCGGTCAGGACGGCCCACTGGTCCCCCTCGGCGACGAGGCCCATCGCGACGCCCGCGACGGAGGAGTCCATCGGGACCCCCGCGTCCATGAGCGCGAGCGAGCCGCCGCAGATCGTCGCCATCGAGGAGGAGCCGTTCGACTCGAGGATGTCCGACACGACGCGGATCGTGTACGGGAACTCCTTCGGGAGGACGGCGTCGATGGAGCGCCACGCGAGGCGGCCGTGGCCGATCTCGCGGCGGCCCGGGGTGCCGAAGCGCTTCACCTCGCCGACGGAGAACGGCGGGAAGTTGTAGTGGAGAAGGAACTTCTTCTCGAACTCGCCCTCGAGGTCCTCGATGAGCTGGGTGTCGTCGGAGGTGCCGAGGGTGACCGTGACGAGGGCCTGCGTCTCGCCGCGCGTGAAGAGCGCGGAGCCGTGCGTGCGGGGGAGGACGCCGACCTCGACCTCGATGGGGCGGACCTGGTCGAACGCGCGGCCGTCGAGCCGCTTCCTGTCGCGGAGGATCGTCTCGCGCGTGAGGATCTCGACGAGCTCGGAGATGGCGCGCTTGACCTGCGCCTTCAGCTCCGGCTGGTCGTCGGGGACCTCGGCGACGCAGGCCTTCTTGACCTCCTTGATCTTCGCGTACGACTCGATCTTCCCCTTCCAGGTGAGCGCTTCCATCATCTTCGCGTCCCACCGGCGGCGGACCTCGGCCATGACGTCGGCCGGGACCGGGGCGGGGGGAGTGAAGGGCTGCTTGACGACGCCCTGGCGGCGCTGCAGCTCCTCGATGGCGTCGATGACCTTCTGGAGCTCGCGGTGCCCGGCGAGGATCGCCTCGAGCATGAGCTCCTCGGAGCACTCCTTCGCGCCCGCCTCGACCATCGACACGGCCTGGCGCGTGCCGACGACGACGAGGTCCATGACGGACTCCTCGCGCTCCTTCTTCGTCGGGTTGAAGACGAAGCGGTCGCCGATGCGCCCGACGCGGACGGCGCCGAGGATCTCGGTGAAGGGGATCGGGTTGATCGCGAGGGCGGCTGCGGCGCCGTTGATCGCGAGGACGTCGGGGTCGTTCTCGCCGTCGGCGGAGAGGACGAGCGCGACGATCTGCGTCTCGAAGGCGAAGCCCGACGGGAAGAGCGGCCGGATCGGCCGGTCGATCATCCGGCAGGTCAGGATCTCCTTCTCGGTGGGGCGCCCCTCGCGCTTGAAGAAGCCGCCCGGGATGCGCCCGGCGGCGTACTGGTACTCCTTGTACTCGACCGTGAGCGGGACGAAGTCGACGTCCTTGGCCTCGCGGGCGTAGCAGGCGGTGACGAGAACCATGGTGTCGCCGAGCCGGACGACGGCGGCGCCGTCGGCCTGCTTGGCCACCTTGCCGTTCTCGATGGTGAGGGCACGGCCCCCCACCTGGGCGGAGACGGATTCCTTCATCGCTTCCTTCTTTCGGCCGGACGGGCCGCGGCGCGGCCCCGCGCCGGCACGGCTCCTACTTGCGGAGCCCGAGTCGCTCGATCAGGGCCTTGTAGCGCGACACGTCGCGCTTCTTCAGGTAATCGAGCAGCCGGCGCCGCTGCCCGACGAGCTGGAGCAGCCCGCGGCGGGAGTGGTGGTCCTTCGCGTGCGTCTTGAAGTGCTCGGTCAGGGCGCTGATCCGCTGGGAGAGGAGCGCCACCTGGACCTCGGGGGATCCGGTGTCGCCCGAGTGCCTCTCGAAGGCCTTGATGGTCTCCGTCTTGGGGGTGATCGTCTGGGCCACTGTCTTTATCCTTCTCTTCTCAATCTCGAACGGCAGAGGATAAATTCCGCCGTCGATCGGGTCAATTCGGGGCCAAGTCTCTGTCCGGTGAGAAGTTGCCGTCTGGCCCGTTGCCGGTCGGGATTTCGGGGAAGGGAGCTCGGGGCCGGCCGACAGGCCCCGGTTCCCCCGGAATGTTTCAGTCTTGTAGCACGATCTTCGGCCGCGCGAGCGCGAGCGCTCCGCGCCCGAGGGGCTCGAGGTGGCCGAGGCCGACGAGCTCGCCGGCGCAGACGAGGCGGATCCAGGGGGCGCCGTTCGCCTCCGCCGGGACGCGGACGGGGACGGCGTGCCCCCGTCTCACCTTCTGCGCCTCGCCCGGCAGGAGCGTCACCGCGGGGAAGGGGAGCGGGATCCCGGAGAGCGGGATCCAGCTCGGGGCGCTGGTCCTCGCCTCGGGAGCGATCGCGTCGAGGTCGGCGAGCGTCCGCGCGTTCTCGAGGGCGAAGGGGCCGACCCGCGTC
The DNA here is from genome assembly GCA_039812785.1 of Thermoanaerobaculia bacterium. Taxonomy (GTDB): domain Bacteria; phylum Acidobacteriota; class Thermoanaerobaculia; order UBA5066; family UBA5066; genus UBA5066. The sequence goes on from JBDIBE010000147.1 coordinate 3,039, forward strand.
CGCCGGAGCGAGGAGAGGTGGGCTCCGAGACCGAGCTCCCTGCCGACGTCGTGGGCGAGAGAGCGGATGTAGGTGCCGGAGGAGCAGTCGACGTGGAAGCGGACCGTGTCGCCCGCGACCTCGAGCGCGTCGAAGCGCGTCACGCGGATCCGCTTCGGGAGGTGCGGGACCGCCTCGCCGCGCCGCGCCAGCTCGTAGAACTTCTTCCCGCCGACCTTCTTCGCCGAGAAGGGCGGGGGAGCCTGCTCGAACTCTCCGACGAAGCGCCCGCAGGCGGCCCGGAGCGCCCCGGGCTCGGGGCGCGGGTCGGGGTGCGGAGTCCCGACGGGCGTCCCCTCGCGGTCGTAGGTGTCCGTCTCGACGCCGAACCTCATCGTCCCCTCGTAGCTCTTGTCCGAGCTCGTCAGGAACGACTGGAGCCGCCCCGCGCGGCCGACGCAGAGGACGAGGAGGCCGGTGGCCGCCGGGTCGAGCGTCCCGGTGTGGCCGACGCGCCGCGTCCCGAGGAGGCGCCGCACGGCGTCGACGACGTCGTGGGAGGTCATCGCCTCGGGCTTGTCGACGAGGAGGAGCCCGGAGGGCCCGTCGGGCTGGGCGTGCGGGACGATCACCGGGGCTCCCCGGCGACGGCGTCCGCGAGCGCGCGGACGAGGTCGGCCTTCACGCTCTCCCACGTGCCGTTCACGCGGCAGCCGGAGGCGTTCCGATGGCCGCCTCCCTGGCGCGCCGCGGCGACGGAGCGGACGTCGACGGCGCCCTTCGATCGGAGCGAGCAGCGGAAGACGCCGGGCTCGTCGCTCTCGCGGACGAGGGCGGCGGCCTTCACCCCTTCGATCCCGCGGGCCCTGTTCACGAGCCCCTCGCCGTCGGCGGCGTCGGCCCCCGACTCCGCGAGGAACCGCTTCGGGAGCGAGACGAGCGCGACGCGCCCCTCGTCGTGGAGCTCGAGCGTCCCGAGGACGAGGTTCTCGAGCCTCACCGTCGACATCGGCCGCGCCTCGAAGAGGAACTCGTTGACGACGTCGGGCCGCACGCCCTCGGTCACGAGGCGCGCGCCGAGAGCGAGCGCGCGGGCCGTCGTGTTGCCGTAGCGGAAGGAGCCGGTGTCCGAGACGAGCGAGACCCAAAGGTTCGTCGCGATCGCCGGCGTCATCGGCCACTCGAGGCGGTCGAGGAGGTCGGCCACGATCTCGCCGACGGCGGCCGCGGGCTCGATGACGAGGTTGTGCGTCGCCCATCGCGCGTTGCCGGGGTGGTGGTCGACGTTCACCGTCGTGCCGGAGAGGAGCGCGGGGAAGCCCGGGCGCTCCGCCTCGGGGCATTCCATGACGATCGCGGCGTCCCAGCCGGAGGGCCAGTCGGGCGGGAGGGCGTCCGTCACGGTGACGGTCGAGACGCCGGGCATGCCGTCGTACGAGCTCGACCAGCGGTCGCGCATGACGACGCGGGCTTGCTTGCCGCGGGCCTCGAGGGCCTCGGCGAGGGCGAGGGCCGAGCCGAGCGAGTCGCCGTCGGGGTTGCGGTGCCCCGTCAGGAGGAAACGGCGCCCCGCGGAGAGGAGCGACGCGACGGCCTCGAGGTCGGCCTCGCTCAACCCTTCTCCTCCCCGCTCCCGTCGTCGCCTTCGTCGGCGGGGTGCGGGAGCTTCTTCAGGATCTCCTCGATCCGCGCGCCCCGCTCGAGGCTGTGGTCCTCCTCGAAGCGGAGCTCGGGGGCGTAGCGGAGGCCGCAGTTGCGGCCGACCATGCCCCGGAGCATCGGCGCGGCCCGGTTCAGCGCCGCGACGCTTCTCTCGAAGGCCCCCTCGCCGCCGAGGACGGAGACGAAGACGCGGGCCGAGCGGAGGTCGGGGGAGAGGACGACCTCGGTGATCGTCGCGAACCCGACGGCCGGGTCGTGGACCTCGGTCCGGAGGAGGCGCGCGAGCTCCTCGCGCACGACGTCGGCAACCTGCCTGGGGCGGCGGCGTTCCTTCACGGGGCCTCCTCTCCGGCGCCCTCGGTGCCGAAGGACGAGCCGGGCGCGCCGACGTCGCCGTACTCGAGGAACTCGCTCCTGAGGGACGTCAGCTCGACGCCCGACTCCTCGGCCCACCCCTCGACGAACTCGACGACCCTGCCGAGGAGCGGCTCGAGGGCCGAGCGGTCGGGGCCGACGGCCGCGACGCCTACGGCGGCTCGCTGGAGGAGGTCGTGGTGCGCGACCTCGGAGGCGGAGATCTCGAAGCCGCCGCGCAGGCGGCTCTTGAGCGGGCGGAGGAACGCCCTCTTCTCCTTCAGGCCGCGGCAGTCGGGGAGGTGGAAGTCGAAGACGGCGAGGGCGACGACCATCGGTTCTCCGGGGGGACGAGGCCGGGACGCCCGTCCCGGGGCCTCGCGGCCCCGGGAACGGAATCTCCCGGTCCTACGTCAGCGAGGCGGCGACCTCCTCGGTCACGAAGGCCTCGATGACGTCGCCGACCTTCACGTCCTGGTAGCCGGCGATGCCGATGCCGCACTCGAAGCCGCTCTTGACCTCGGCGGCGTCGTCCTTGAAGCGGCGGAGCGAGCCGATCTTCCCCTCGTAGATCACGCGGTTGTCGCGGAGGAGACGGACGTTCGCGTTCCGGGGGATGACCCCCTCGACGACCATGCAGCCGCAGATGAGGCCGATCTTGGGGATCCGGAACGTCTCGCGGACCTCCGCCCGGCCCTTGGCGACCTCCTTCTGGACGCTGTCGAGGAGGCCGGCCATCGCCTTCTTGATCTCGTCGGTCAGGTTGTAGATGACCGAGTAGAGGCGGATGTCGACCCCTTCCTTCTCGGCGAGCTCCTGGGCCTTTCGCTCCGGCCTCACGTTGAAGCCGATGACGATCGCCTCGGAGGCCGACGCGAGGAGGACGTCGTTGACGGAGATCGCGCCGACGCCCGTGTGAAGGACGTTGACCTTGACCTTCGCCGTCGACAGCTTGTTGAGGGACTGCGTGATGACCTCCTCGGAGCCGTGCACGTCGGCCTTGAGGATGATCGGGAGCTCCTTGGCCTCGCCCTTGGCCATGCGGCTGAAGAGCGAGTCGAGCGAGAGGCGCGAGGACTTCGCGAGGGCCTCCTCGCGCTCCTTCTGCTGGCGGAAGCCGGTGACCTGGCGGGCCTTCGACTCGTCCTCGACGACCTGGAGGGAGTCGCCCGAGTTCGGGATGTCCTCGAAGCCCATGACCTCGACCGGCGTGGCGGGGCCGGCCTCGGCGACGCGGTTGCCGCGGTCGTCGAGCATCGCGCGGACGCGGCCGACGGCCGAGCCCGCGAAGAAGATGTCGCCCACCTTCAGCGTCCCCTGCTGGACGAGGACGGTGGCGAGCGTCCCGCGGCCCACCTCGCGGCGGGCCTCGAGGACGACGCCGCGGGCGGGGCCGTCGACGGGGGCCTTCAGCTCGAGGAGGTCCGCCTGGAGGAGGATCATCTCGAGGAGGCTGTCGATGCCGATCTTCTTCTTCGCGGAGATCTCGCAGGCGACGATCTCGCCGCCGTACTCCTCGACGAGGACGCCCTTGTCGGCGAGGGCCTGCTTGACCCTCATCACGTTCGCCTCGGGCTTGTCGATCTTGTTGATCGCGACGACGACCGGGACCTTGGCGGCCCGGGCGTGGTCGATCGCCTCGACCGTCTGCGGCATGACGCCGTCGTCGGCCGCGACGACGAGGACGACGATGTCCGTCGCCCGCGCGCCGCGGGCGCGCATCATCGTGAAGGCCTCGTGGCCCGGCGTGTCGAGGAAGACGATGTTGCGGTTCTTCGCCTCGACGCGGTAGGCGCCGATGTGCTGCGTGATGCCGCCCGCCTCGCCCTCGGCGACGTTCGCCTTGCGGATCGCGTCCAGGAGCGACGTCTTGCCGTGGTCGACGTGGCCCATGACGGTGACGACCGGGGCGCGGGGCTTGCGGTCGGCGGTGGAGCCGGCGTCGGCCTCGGCCGCCTCGGTGGCCGCCTGCTGGCGGGAGAGCTCGAGGTCCTCCTCGAAGGAGACGACCGCGGCCTCGATGCCGAACTCGCGGGCGATCTCGACGGCGAGGTTCGGGTTCACCGGGTGGTTGATCGCCGCGAGGATTCCGCGGCCGAGGAACGCCTTGACGAGGTCCTTGGCGAGGATGCCGGTCTTCTCGGAGAGCTCCTTGACGGTGACGCCCTCGGAGAGGAAGACGGGGCCGCTCTGGTCCTTCTTGACCTCCACGACCGCGCCGGTCTCGGTCATCATCGTCCGCTTGCTGGCGCGGCGCTGGGCCGACTTGGAGAGCGGGCGGTTCGGATCGGCCTCCTCGCCCTCGGCCGGGATGGCGCCCGGAACGTCCTCGTAGGTGTCTTCCTGGTAGGTTCCGAGGAAGTCCCGGACGTTCGTGGCGAGCGCGGAGGCTTCCTTCGTCCGGAGCTTCTTGGAGGCGGTCTTCTTGGCGTCGTCCTTCTTGGCGGGGATGGCGCTGCCGCCCTTGACGGCGTCCTTGCGACGACGGTCGGTGCCGGGAGCCGCCGGGGGCGGCATCGCCGGGGCCATCGGGCCTCGGCCGAGCATCCCGCCGGGCCGGGGCCCGAAGCCGCGCCTGCCCGACATCTTCCAGACGCTGCCGCCGTGACGGTCCCAGCACTTTGATTCCGCATCGGCTTTTCC
>JBDIBE010000148.1:0-7675 GCA_039812785.1 Thermoanaerobaculia bacterium
GTCGTCCTTCTCGAGCGCCTTCTTCTCGATCTCGGCCTGGAGGACCTTCCGCTCCACCTCGTCGATCCCGGTCGGGAGCGAGTCGATCTCCATCTTCAGCCGCGAGGCGGCCTCGTCGATCAGGTCGATCGCCTTGTCGGGGAGGAAGCGGTCGGCGATGTAGCGGTTCGAGAGGACGGCCGCCGCGACGATCGCCGCGTCGGTGATCTTCACGCCGTGGTGGACCTCGTACCGCTCCTGCAGGCCGCGGAGGATCGAGATCGTGTCCTCGACCGTGGGCTCGCCGACGACGACGGGCTGGAAGCGCCGCTCGAGGGCGGGGTCCTTCTCGACGTGCTTGCGGTACTCGCCGAGAGTCGTCGCGCCGATGGCCCTGAGCTCGCCGCGGGCGAGCGCCGGCTTCAGCATGTTCCCGGCGTCCATCGCCCCCTCGGCCGCGCCGGCGCCGACGAGCGTGTGGAGCTCGTCGATGAAGAGGATGACCTTCCCCTCCGACTCCTCCACCTCCTTGATGACGGCCTTCAGCCGCTCCTCGAACTCGCCGCGGAACTTCGCCCCGGCGACCATCGCGCCGAGGTCGAGGGCGACGACCTGCTTGTCCTTCAGGCTCTCGGGCACGTCGCCCGAGGCGACGCGGCGCGCGAGCCCCTCGACGACGGCGGTCTTGCCGACGCCCGGGTCGCCGATGAGGACCGGGTTGTTCTTCGTCCGGCGCGTGAGCACCTGCATGACGCGGCGGATCTCGTCGTCGCGGCCGATGACCGGGTCGAGCTTCCCGCGCCGGGCGAGCTCGGTCAGGTCGCGCGCGTAGCGCTTGAGCGCCTGGTACTTCTCCTCGGCGTTCGGGTCGTCGACGCGGGCGCTTCCGCGGACCTCCTTGAGGGCCGCGAGCACGGCGGCCTCCGTGACGCCGTGCTTCTTCAGCAGCTCCGCCGCCTTCGACTTCCCGTCGCGGAGGAGGCCGAGGAGGAGGTGCTCGACGGCGACGTAGTCGTCCTTGAACTCGCGGGCGACGTCCTCGGCGCGGTCGAGGATCTTCACGAGGGCGGGGGAGAAGCGGGTCTCGGCGCCGGCTCCCTGGACCTTCGGAAGGCGGGCGACGAGAGAGGCGAGCTCCCCGGCGACGGCTCCGCCCGGGGCGCCGATGCGCGTCAGGAGCGGCAGCCCGACGGACGCATCGGCCGCGAGCGCGGCAGCGAGGTGCTCGGGGGTCACCTCGGGGTGTCCGGCGCTCCGGGCGTCGCGGGCAACCTGCTGGAGGATCTCCTGGGCCTTGAGGGTGTAGCGATCGGGATTCATGGGGCAGCCTCTCGCGGGAAAGATATGATCTGCGCGTCTCTATGTCAAGTTTGATCTTACATCGCGACTGTAGATAGCTTCTGGGGCGAAAACGACTCACCCGTTCGGGTGAGGCGGCCGAAAAGCCTTGGCGGTACCTTGTCCGCACATGATCCTGGTCCGAAACCGCCGCGGAACGCTCTACTTCCTCGCGAGAGAGGGAGAGGAGTCGCTCGAGATGCTGCGCCGCTCCTATCCGGGGCGCCCGCTCGCCGTGGTGAAGAAGGGGGAGGGCCTCGCGATCCTGAGGGTCGGGGACGCGAGGACGACGGACGACGGAAACGGGGACGAGAGGCTCGCGATCGTGAACCTCATCCTCCCTCCCGCTCCGCCTGCCTTCTCCTTTCGTCGCTAGGGGGCCGTCAGTCGCCCCCGGCGAGGAGCCTGCGCAGGCGCGCGTGCTCCCCGCGGAGCGTCTCGTCGAGGATGTCCGGGAGGACCCAGTCCCGCCGGGTCCGGGCGAGGCTCCGCCGGAGGGAGGCGAGGTCCCGGGCGGACAGGGCTGACGTCGCGGCGAAGGGCCGCACCGACTCTTCCACCGCCGCGAGGTAGTCGGACATCTCGTCGAGGAGGCGCGCCGGCCCCGGCGCGCCGTGGCCCGGGTAGACGGTCCTCGGCTGGAGCCTCTTCAGGGCCGCGAGCGTCCGCCTCCACGCCCCGAGATCGGCCCCGCCCGTCTCGGGGTAGACCCGGTTCCAGACGAGCCCGCCCGCGAAGAGCTCCCCCGTCTCCGGGACGAAGACGGCCGTCGAAAGGGGGGCCCCCTCCTCGCCCGCCTCGAACAGGCGCATCGTGTAGCCCTCGAAGCCGAGGCTGAGGCTCCCCGAGAAGGTGTTCGTCACGCGAGGCGCCGCGCGGGGGAGGTCGTCGTGCGGCACTCCGGCCCGGAGGAGCCGCTCCCGCTCGCGCGCGAAGTCCCGCTCGAGCGCGAGGGCGATCGCCTTCGTCCCCCAGACGCGCGTCGCGGGGCCGAGGAGCGCCGCGAGGCCCCAGCTCCTCTCGGGGCGGCTCGACGTCAGGATCGCGGCGCCGAGGGGCGCCCCGGAAGCGGAGGAGATCTCGGCCCGGAGCGCCTTCGCCTCGGAGAGGAGGAACGGCGCGTCGACGAGGACCGTCCCGCGCGAGGTGACGATCCAGTACGAGTTCGAGAAGCGGGACGCCGCGCCGCTCGCGAAACGCCGGAACCGCGGCGCCTCGGCCGGAGCGGAGCCGGAGACGCCGACGAGGGCGAGCGCGAGGAGGAGGCGCGGGAGACGCATCGGGGCCCTGCGCCGGGCAGGATACAGCGGCCCGCGCCACTATCATCGGGGGCGATGACGGCGGAGAGCGCCCCCCCGGCCGGGCCGGAAGGAGCCCGCAGGATCCGGCTCGACCTCGCCTACCTCGGGACCTTCTTCGAGGGCTGGCAGGCGCAGGAGGTCGTGCGTGAGCGGGGGGCGAGGCCCCGGACCGTCCAGTCGACGCTCGAGGAGGCGCTCGGCCGGATGCACCGGGCTCCCCTCCGCGTCCACGCGGCGAGCCGGACGGACGCCGGGGTCCACGCCGAGGGGCAGGTCCTCCACTTCGACGTCCCGCCCGGCGCGCCCCGCGTCCCGACGGAAGGTCTCCGTCGCGGGCTGAACGCCGTCCTCCCGTGGGACCTCCGGGTCCTCTCCGCGTCGGAGGCGCCCGCCGGGTGGCACGCGCGCTTCGACGCCCTCGGCAAGCGCTACGTCTACCGCCTCCGAAGGGGCGACTTCCTTCCGCCCTTCGAGGGGCTGCGCGAGACCCTCGCCTCGCCGCGCCTCGACGTCCGCGCGATGGCCCTCGCCGCATCCCGCCTCTCCGGCCGGCGCGACTTCGCCGCCTTCGGGCTCGCGGGGGCGCCGCGGAAGACGACCGTCCGGACCCTCGTCCGGCTCGACGTCGCCGAGGAGGGGCCGCTCCTCGTCGTGACGGCCGTCGGGAACGGCTTCCTGCGCGGCATGGTGCGCCGCCTCGTCGGGACCCTCCTCGAAGCGGGCCTCGGCCGCCTCGACCCGCTCGAGGCGTTCGGCCGCCCCGGGCCGACGGCGCCCGCGGCGGGCCTGACCCTCGAGAAGGTGTTCTACCCGGCGGGGTAAGATCGGGAATTCAGCCGGCCCGGACGACGTCGGGCCGGCCTGCCACGCATGATCGACAAGGACCTCGTCGCCGCGCCCGGCACCCCTGAACGGGGCCTCCTCGACGCCCTCGACCTGGCGCGGCTGCCGCGCCACGTCGCCGTCATCATGGACGGCAACGGGCGCTGGGCGAAGCGGCGGCACCTCCCGCGGGTCGAGGGGCACCGGGCGGGGGCCGCGGCGGTCCGCGACGCCGTCGAGACGGCCGCGCGCCTGAAGCTCGACGCCCTCACCCTCTACGCCTTCTCGACGGAGAACTGGAAGCGGCCGAAGGCCGAGGTCTCGACCCTCTTCACCCTCCTCAAGGAGTACCTGAAGCGCGAGTTCCGGACGCTCGTCGAGAACGACATCCGCTTCCGCGTCGTCGGCCGGATGGACGGGCTCGACGCCACGGTCCAGCAGGCGCTGAAGATGGCGCTCGAGGCGACCGCGGGCTGCGGCGGCATGATGTTCAGCGTCGCCCTCAACTACTCCGGCCGCGCCGAGATCGCGGACGCGGCCCGCGCCCTCGCGCGGGAGGCGGCGGCCGGGCGGCTCGACCCGGACACGATCGACGAGGACGCGGTGGCGCGCCGCCTCTGGACGGCGGACCTCCCCGACCCCGACCTCCTGATCCGGACGAGCGGCGAGATGAGGATCTCGAACTTCCTCCTCTGGCAGATCGCCTACGCCGAGATCCACGTCACGCCCGTCCTCTGGCCCGACTTCCGCTGCCGGCACTTCCTCGAGGCCCTCGTCGACTTCCAGCGCCGCGAGCGGCGCTACGGCGGCGTCTCGGAGTCCGACGCGCTCGCCACGGGGGCGCCGTCGGCGGTGAAGGCGTGAAGCGGACCCGCGAGCTGACGGCGGCCGTCCTCATCCCGCTCGTCCTCCTCCTCCTCGTGAAGGGGCCGCTCTGGGGCTGGGCGCTCCTCTGCCTCCTCGCCTGCGGCGCGGCCCTCTGGGAGTTCCACGGCCTCATCGCCGCCTCGGGCTGGCTCGCGCCCCGCGCCCTGAGCCTCGTCGTCCTCGCGGCCGTCGCCGTCGCGGCCTTCCTCGGCTCGGCCCCTCTCCTCGTCGCCGCGGCAGGGGCCTGCCTCGTCGGCGTCCCGACCCTCGTCCTCCTCGCGGCGCCGAAGGAGCCCGTCTGGCTCGGCTCGTCGGCGGCCACCTCGTTCGCGACGCTCTACGTCGGCGCGGGCGCGGCGGCGATGATCGGCCTGCGCGCGGTCGGCTGGGAGACGGTCCTCTTCCTCCTCGGCATCGTCTGGGCCGGCGACTCGGCCGCCTACTACGTCGGGACGAAGCTCGGGAAGCGCCGGCTCGCGCCGGTCGTCAGCCCGAAGAAGAGCTGGGAGGGCTTCTGGGGGCAGGTCGCCGCGGGCGCCCTCTTCGGGGCGGCCCTCGCGCTCGTCCTCCCGCGCGTGCCGGGGACGCCCGTCGTCGCCGGCGCGGCCGGCGCCCTTCTCGGGGCCGTCCTCTCCGTCGTCGCCGTCGTCGGAGACCTCGTCGAGTCGACCTTCAAGAGGAGCTGCGCCGTGAAGGACTCGGGGGGCCTCCTCCCCGGGCACGGCGGCCTCCTCGACCGGCTCGACTCCCTCCTCTACTCTTCGCCCGTCCTCTACGGGATCCTCTACCTCCTCCCGGAGCTCCGCCCCCGGTGACGGCTCCGCGCGGCGTCGCCCTGCTGGGGGCCACCGGCTCCATCGGCCAGTCGGCCCTCTCCGTCTTCGAGGCGTTCCCCGAGCGCTTCCGCTGCGTCTCGATGTCGGCGGGCGCGAACCTCGACGCGCTCCTGCCCGCCATCGCGCGCTTCCGCCCCTCCGTCGTCTCGGTCCGCGAGCGCGACGCGGCGGACCGCGTCCGCCGCGAGTTCCCGGGGCTGCGGGTGGGATGGGGCGATCAGGGGATCGTCGACGTCGCGACCCACCCCGAGGCCGACGTCGTCCTCGGCGCCGTCGTCGGCGCCGCCGGCCTCCCGCCGGCGTACGAGGCGGTGAAGCTCGGCAAGACGCTCGCCCTCGCGAACAAGGAGGTCCTCGTCGTCGCGGGGGAGGCGGTCATGACGGCCGCGGCCGCCTCGGGGAGCGCGGTCCTCCCGGTCGACTCGGAGCACTGCGCCCTCCACCAGGCGCTCCGCGCGGGCCGGCCCTCGGAGGTCGACCGCCTCGTCCTGACCGCCTCGGGGGGGCCGTTCCGCAGGCGCCCGCTCGAGACGTTCGACGCGATCACGATCGAGGACGCCCTCGCGCACCCGACCTGGAAGATGGGGCCGAAGATCACGATCGACTCGGCCACCATGATGAACAAGGGCCTCGAGGTGATCGAGGCGCGGTGGCTCTTCGACGTGCCGCCGGAGCGGATCGGCGTCGTCATCCACCCGCAGTCGATCATCCACTCGCTCGTCGAGTGGGTCGACGGGTCCGTCATCGCGCAGATCTCGCCGAACGACATGCGATTCCCGATCCTCTACGCCCTGACGCACCCCGAGCGGGTCCCGACGCCGCTCCCGAAGCTCGACCTCGCCTCGCTCGGGAAGCTCGAGCTCGAGCCGCTCGACGAGCGGCGCTACCCGGCCGTCACGCTCGCGTACGCGGCGCTCCGCGCGGGGGGGACGGCCCCGGCCGTCCTGAACGCGGCCAACGAGGTCGCCGTCGCCGCGTTCCTCGAGGGGAAGATTCCGTACCGCGCGCTCGTTACCGTCGTCGAGAAGGTCCTCGAGGGGCACCGGGCCTCCCCGGCCGCCACCCTCGAGGCCGTCCTCGCCGCCGACCGGGAAGCGCGCCGCCTCGCGTCCGAGCTCCTCGCCTCCGGCGCAACGCTTGCATCACCCGGAACCACGGCGCCGCGACCGGCGTAAGACCAGGGAGCCCATGCAGATCTCCACGAACATCCTCGCCTTCGTCTTCGTCCTCTCGTTCCTCATCTTCTTCCACGAGTCGGGGCACTACCTCGTGGCGAGGCTCTTCCGCTTCCCGATCGAGGTCTTCTCCATCGGCTTCGGCAAGCGCCTCTTCGGCTGGAAGAGGAACGGCACGGACTACCGCGTCTCGCTGGTCCCCCTCGGCGGCTACGTGAAGATCGTCGGCCTCGGTCCGGACGAGAGCGACGTCGTCGACAACTCGGCGTCGCAGGGGCTCCTCGGCACGCGCTGGCAGCGCTTCCTCGTCCTCCTCGCCGGCCCGGCCGTCAACCTCGTCCTCGCCCTCCTCCTGACGGCGGGCGCCTTCATGACGGGCCGCGAGGTCCCGAAGTACCTCGGCGAGCCCCCCGTCGTCACCCTCGTCGACGCGGGAAGCCCGGCCGAGAAGGCGGGCTTCCTCGTCGGCGACCGGATCCTCAGCCTCTCGGGGACCCGCGTCTCGACCTGGGAGGAGGTCCTCCCGCGCCTCAGCCTCGCCTCGCGCGAGAAGATCGCCGTCCTCGTGAAGCGCGGCGCGGAGCAGCTCGAGCTCGAGATCGTCCCGCTCCCGATGACGAAGGAGCAGAAGCAGTACGACATCGGCTACACGGGCCTCTCCCCGAACGTCCCGGCGGTGATCCACTCGCTCGCGCCGGGCTACCCGGGGGAGAAGGCAGGGTTGAAGGTCGGCGACCGGATCGTCTCGATCGACGGCCGCCCCGTCGTCCTCTACTTCCAGGTCGTCCACCTGATCAAGGAGGCGACCGCCTCCTTCGCCGAGAAGGGCGAGCGCGCCCTCGACGTCGTCGTCGAGCGCGCCGGAAAGACGCTGACCATTCCCGTCGTCCCGCGCAAGGAAGGGAAGGACTGGAAGATCGGCTTCACCCCCTTCTTCGAGACCGTCCGCGTCAAGCTCGGCCCCGTCGCGGCGCTCCAGGCCTCCTGGACCGAGAACCTCCGGATGTCCGCCGCCGTCGGCCAGACGATCAAGCGGATGGTCTCGGGCTCCGGTTCCATCCGGCAGCTCTCCGGCCCCGTCGACATCGCGAAGTTCTCCGGCGAGGCGGTGCGGACCGGCCTCGGGCCGCTCCTCGCCTTCATGGGCCTCCTGTCGCTCCAGCTCGGCCTCCTCAACCTCCTCCCGATCCCGCTCCTCGACGGCGGCCAGCTCATGATCCTCACCTTCGAGGGGCTCCTCCGCCGCGACTTCTCCTTGAAGCTCAAGGAGAAGCTCCTGCAGGCGGGCTTCGTCTTCCTCGTCCTCCTGATGGTCTCCGTCCTCGCCTTCGACATCGCCAAGAACCTCGGCTTCTGA
>JBDIBE010000149.1:0-7666 GCA_039812785.1 Thermoanaerobaculia bacterium
TCACGCGCGCGGGAGCCGCCGGCGTCCTCGGCGGCGCCATCCGTGCCCGCAACGCTCCCGAGCCGGGCGCGCCCGCTCCCGTCCCGGCCGCGCCGGCGGCGTCGCCGCGCCCTCCCGTGAGGGTGACGCGCGACGTCCCCGCGGAGGTCGACCGCGTGAACCGCCTCATCGACGAAGGGCGCGAGGAGGAGGCGCTCGCGCGGCTCGAGGCGCTCCACGCCTCGCTCGTCGACGACCCCGAGATGCAGAGGGCGCTCGGCTGGGACGTCGCCGAGGTGCGGCGCGTCGTCCTCCACAACCGGCTCGTCCGGCGCTACAACGAGGCGATCGGCCTCCTCAACGCGGGGCGGACGGCCGAAGCGCTCGCGATCTTCCGCGAGGTCGCCGAACGGGCGGAGGACCCCGGGCTCCGCCGGCTCGCCTGGGAGCGCGCGACTTCGCCCGACGGAGGGCGCCGCTGACGGGCGACTCCGGCCGGGCGCCTCGGGCGATACTCCTTGCGCCGGGACTCCGGCGGGAGGGCCCAGAGATGGCCGAGCGCGACGAGACGACGAAGGGCGGGGGGCTGGAGAGACGCGACCTGCTGAAGCTCGGGGCGGCCGCCGCGGCGGGGCTCGTCGCGGGGAGGCTCACGGAGGCCGAGGCGGCGCCGCCGAAGCCGGGCGCCTCCCCCTACAACCCGAGGACCGCGGACGCGATGCCGACCCGCAACCTGGGGAAGACGGGGTACCGCGTCGGCGTCTTCAGCCTCGGCGGGCAGGCGGCGATCGAGAAGCCCGAGAACGACGCCGTCGCCGTGCCCATCATCGAGAGGGCGCTCGACCTCGGCGTGAACTACCTCGACACCTCGGCCCGCTACGGCGGCGAGGCCCGCTGGAGCGAGCGCTACTTCGGCCAGGTGATGGCGAAGCGGCGGAGCGAGGCGTTCCTCGCGACGAAGACCCACGACCGAACGCGCGACGGATCGCTGAAGCTCCTCGAGACCTCGCTCAAGCTCCTCCAGACCTCCCACGTCGACCTCTGGCAGCTCCACGCCATGGCGACGATGGACGACGTCGAGAAGGTGACCGCGAAGGGAGGCGCCCTCGACGCCTTCCGCGAGGCGCGCGAGCAGAAGCTCGTCCGCTTCCTCGGCCTGACGGGGCACACCGACCCCGCCGTCCTCGCCGAGGCGATCCGCCGCTTCCCGTTCGACGTGATCCTGATGGCCGTCAACGCCGCCGACCCGCACCACCTCCCGTTCGGGAGCGAGCTCCTCTCGCTCGCCGTCGAGCGCGAGATGGGGATCGTCGGGATGAAGATCCCGGCGCGCGGGCGGATCCTCGCGGGATACGTCCCGCCGCCGCCCGAGCAGCAGCGCGGCGCGATCAAGGCGACGCGCGCCGGCACCCTCTCGATGCCCGAGGCGATGCGCTACGTCCTCTCGCTCCCGGTCTCGACGGTCATCGTCGGCTGCGACTCGGTCGGCCAGCTCGAGGAGAACGTCGCCATCGCGAAGGCCTTCACGCCGCTCTCGCGCGAGCAGATGGCCGGCCTCGAGAAGAAGGCCGAGCCGGTCGCGAGGCAGTCGCTCTGGTTCCGGCGCTGGGAGGCGTAGGGAGAAACGAAGCGGCCGGCTCTCGCCGGCCGCTTCGGACCCCGTAACCCGAGGGCCCCTACTTGAAGTAGCCGTTCACGTCGAGGACGAGGTGGACCGTCCCGGCCGCGTCGTTGCGGACGGTGACCCGCCCCGCCCCGCCTGCCGCCGAGACGAGGAGCATCGCGTTGTTCGCGCGCGTCTTCCCGGCGCCGAAGGAGATCGTCGTCGAGACCGGGAGCGAGGCGTCGGACGGGAAGAGCCGGAGGCTCCCCGCCGCGGCTCCCTCGGTGACGGTGACGTTCGCCGAGACGACGCGCGCCTCGGCGGGGACGCCGCAGCCGGGGACGATCGCGAAGGTCCTCTCCGCCGGCGAGGCCGCGAGGGCCGGGCCGGCGAGCGGGCCGTCGGGCGTCGTCCGCGTGTCGACGATCCGGCACGGCGTGACCGGGAAGTAGCGGAGGCTGGACGAGCCGCTGCCGGCGACGTAGGTGTAGGCCGAGGCCTTCGTCCCCCAGGTCGTGTCGGGGTTCGTGACGACGACGTCGACGGTGCCGGCGACCCGCGCCCCGGTGACGGCGGTGATCGACGTCGCCGACCCGACGACGACCGAGGTCGCCGCGACGCCTCCGATCGCAACGGTCGCGCCGGAGACGAAGCCGGTCCCGGCGATCGTCACGGCCGTCCCGCCCGCCGTCGTCCCCGACGTCGGCGAGATCGAGGAGACCGTCGGCGCGGGGGCGGCGGTGATCGTGAAGCTCGGGCGCGAGATCGCGAAGAAGACGTTCCCGACGCACGAGACCCTGATGCGGGCCGTCGTCGTCGGCGTGCTCGGGAGCGTCACCGCCTGCGAGCCGTCGTTCGGCGTCGAGGCGAGGAGCGTCGTCGGGAAGGTGAGCCCGCCGTCCGTCGAGAGCGCGATGGCGACGTTCGCGCAGGAGATCGGCGCGGAGGCCGTGCCCGCGACGTTCCAGGTCACCGTCTGGCTCGAGCTGCCGGCCCACGAGACGGCGGCTGCGGGAGCGGTGATCGCGAACGGGCCGGCGGCCGCGACCGACGTCACCGTCGTCGTGTCGGAGGCGACGCCGCCGCCCCCGGCGCGGTTGTCGCGCGCGGTGAGCCGGAACGTCATCGTCCGGCTCGTCGTCGGGAGCGTTTCGCCGTAGGTCGTCGTCCCGGCGAGGACGTCGGAGAGCTGCGGGAAGACGCGCGTCGGGCTCGACGTCGGGTTGAACGACCGGAAGATCGGGCGCGAGCCGTCGTCGGTGAGCGGCGGTCCGGACGTTCCGGTCCCGGAGGCCGAAAGGTCGAACTCCTCCCAGCCGTACGTCAGGGCGTCCGCGTTCGGGTCGGTCGCCGAGCCGGTCAGCGCGAAGGGCGTCCGCGACGGGATCGTGTAGGCCGCGCCGGCCTCGGCCGTGGGCGCCGAGTTCCCGGTGGCGATGCTCGTGGGGCAGTATCCGCCGTAGTCCACGGCGGTGTTCGACGTGTACGCCACGATCTCGTCGAAGCTGACGGCGTGGAAGTACGGGTCGCTGTGCGGCTGAAGGTCCTCGGTGCCGCAGATGCCCGCGTACGCCATGATCGTCGTGCCGCTGCCGGGCTCGTAGGCGGTGCCGTCGTTCCGGTTGCCGCCGCCGCAGCTGTCGACCTTGCTGTCGAAGGTGTGGTTCGCCCCGAACTCGTGCCCCATCTCGTGGGCGACGTAGTCGACCCAGAAGGCGTCGCCCGTCGGGGCCGGGCTCCCGGTGACGCCCTGCGCCTTGTACCCGGTCCAGCAGACGGCCTCGAGCATGGCGATCCCGCCGCCGCCCGTCGAGAAGACGTGGCCGATGTCGTAGTTCGCGGTCCCGATGACCGAGTCGACGGTCGTCTGGTTCTCGCCGAGCATCGTGCCGCCGTCGTCGTTCGTGTAGGGGTCCGTCGCGGCGTTCAGGTAGATCAGGTTGTCGTTGTTGGCGACGAGGACCATCCGGATCGCGAGCTCGCGCTCGTAGATGCCGACGACCCGGTTCACGGCCGCGACGAGCTCGGTGTGGACGCAGGCCTTCGTCGGGCTCGCGCCGCAGACGGCCACCGCGTACTCGCCGGTCGTCGCGAGGGCGAGCTTGTAGGTCTTGAGCGTCGCGCCGACGGCGGCCGCATGCGGCATCTCCGTGGGGCCGGCCTCGTTCCTCACGCTCCGGAAGGAGGGCTCCTCGGGCCGCCCCTTCACCGGGCCCCTGCAGACGAAGGGGCTCTCCGGGTCGCGCCGCGCGTCGCGCCGGTGGTAGGAGGCGACGACGCCGGGGTCCTCCGCCGACCAGGGCTCGACGTACCAGGCCCCGAGCGCCGAGAGGACCATCGCCGAGAAGCCTCGTGGAGAGACGTCGAACCGAACGGAGGCGGTCGGGTCGTCGACCCCCTCGCCGCGGTACGTCCTCACGTCGGGGTACTTCGCGGCGAGCTCGGGAGCCACGACGGGCGACTCGATCACGCGGAAGCGAACGAGGCCTCCATCCGGGTGCGGGAGCTCGAGGAGCGTCGACGGCGCGCCGACGGCGTCGGGGCGCTCGACGGCGACGTCGCGGAGCGTCTCGGCGAGGAGAGTCGCGTCGTAGGCGAAAGCCCGGACGGCCGCGGCGCGCGCTCGGGGCGCCGTGAGGCGGGCCGCCTCGGCGGGGGCGGTGATCGGCCGGAACGGGCCGGCGAGGAGAGTCGCCGGGAGGGAAAGGGCGAGGCCCAGGAGGGCGGACCGCAGGCGCATCCGCGGAATCTACGACGCCCCGACAGGGAAGGAGAGAAAAAGAGAAGGCCCCGGCCCGTCGCCGGGCCGGGGCCATTCCGGACGGCGTTTCCCTACCTCACCGGGTAGTCGGGCCGGGCCGGGAAGGTGAAGGGCTTCTCGGCGATCTCCTTCCTGAGGACCTCGATCGCCTTCTCGAGCTGAAGGTCGCGGCCCGCGGAGGCCGAGGCCGGGTCGTTGTCGAGGAGGAGGTCCGGGTCGGCGCCGTGGTTCTCGACGAGCCACCTGCCTCCGCGGCCCCAGAACGCGTTGTTCGACTGGTTCACCGAGCCGCCGTCGACCGTCGGCTGCGCGTTCACGATGCCGACGAGACCGCCCCACGACGGGACGCCGATGACGGGGCCGAGCTTGGCGGCCTTCCAGTGCTCGACGAACGCCTCGCCGTCCGAGCCGTTGTACTCGTTCGTCAGGAGCGCGAGGTGGGCCTTCGTGGCGCCCGGCGGGTAGGGGAACGGCTCCATGTCCTTCAGGACGTTGAAGGCCGTCACCTTCCGCTCGAGCTTGTCGATGACGTAGTACTCCGTCCAGCCGCCTCCGTTCCCGCGGACGTCGACGACGATCCCCTTGCGGTCGTGGAAGGCGCGGTAGTACCGGTCGAACTGCGCGATGTTCGCGGCGCCCATCGCCGTCAGGTGGAGGTAGCCCATCTCGCCGTTCGAGGCCTTCTCCACCGCGGCGATGTTCCCGGCCACCCAGCGGTCGTAGCGCAGCGCGTACTCGGAGCGGAGCGGCTCGACCTCGACGACACGGCTCCCGCTCCCGTCGGCCTTCGGGCCGACCGTGAGGCGGACCTTCTGCCCCTTCACGACCTGGAGGAGGCGGTACGGGTTGTCGGGAGCCTTCAGCTCGACGCCGTCGACGGCGAGGAGGAGCTCGCCCTCCTTCACGTTCACGTCGGGGCGGGCGAGCGGAGCCTCGAGGTCGCCCGTCATCCCCGAGGGGCGGAAGACCGAGCGGAAGACGTAGCGGCCCGAGGCGTCGGCCGCGAGGTCGGCCCCGAGGCGGCCGGTGAACGCGAGCGCCTCCGGCGCCTTCTTCGGCCCGAGGTCGCCTCCGCCGACGTAGGTGTGCGAGACGCAGAGTTCGCCGACCATCTGGGAGAGGAGCCAGTTCAGCTCGGTCCGCGAGCTCAGCTCGGGGACGAGCGCGCGGTAGGCCGCGCCCGTCGCCTTCCAGTCGCGCCCGTGCATGTTCGGGTCGTAGAAGAAGTCGCGGTACCAGCGCCAGGCGTCGTCGAAGACCTGGAGCCACTCCGTCCGCGGGTCGACCTTCACGACGACGCGGTCGAGCGCGAGCGGCGCGCCGAGCGACTTGCCCGCGAAGAGCTTCTCGAGAGGCGTCGCGTGGAAGGACCCGCCCTTTTTCACGACGACCTGCTCGCCGTTCGGCGAGAGGCGCCAGTCGGCGACCGTCCCGTCGAGGGCGGCCTCCTTCTGCCCGGCGACGTCGAAGACGCGGAGGCCGAGGAGGTCCTTCCCGAACTCGGGCGTGAAGAGCTGCCCGATCTCGTCCTCGCCGTACTCCTCGGCGGCGCCCCACGTCACGTAGCCCTTCCCGGCCTTGAGGTGGAAGTAGTTGCCGGGCTTCACCGGGAGCGGGAAGAGGCGCGACCCGAGCCCCTCGACATCGACGACGACCTTCGGCAGGGCGGGGGCGGGCTTGGCGGCCCCCTTCCCGTCCTTCGCCGCGGCCTTCGGCTCCGGCTTCGGCTCGGCCGGCTTCGCCTCGTCCTTCGGCCCCTTCTCGAACGGCGGCTTCTGCCCCGCGCGGAGCTGGACGGCGACGGGGACGACCGGGTTCGGGACGACGGCGTCGTCCTCGAAGACGTCGACGCGCGTCGTGAAGTTCCGGTAGGAGAGGAAGTAGAGGAGCTCCCCCTTCGGGTCGAAGGAGGGGTTCACCGAGTGGTAGAAGCCGTCGGTCACCGGCACGGTCTTCCCGGTCGCGAGCTCGTGCAGGTAGATCCGTCCGTTCCGGTTCGGGCCGATCTGCGTGTAGGCGACCCAGGCCCCGTCGGGCGAGAAGCAGTAGTCGGAGATCTCCCACGAGAACTCGTCGTTGGCGAGCTGGCGCGACTTCGCGATCTCGGTCTTCTTCTTCGTCGCGAGGTCGACGACGAAGATCCGCAGGTCCTTGTCGCCGAAGAGGAGCTTCGTCCCGTCGGGCGACCACTCGGCGTGGTAGGCCGTCCGGTCGAGGTCGGTCGTCACCGCCTCCCAGGGCTTCTCGCCCGCCGCGTCGGCCACGTAGAGCTGGTACTCGCCGGTCTTGTCGGAGAAGAACGCGACCTTCGTCCCGTCGGGGGAGAAGCGCGGGAAGCGCTCGCGGCTCTTCGGGGCGCGCGTCAGGTTGCGGGTCGGCCCGTTCTCCTCTGTCGAGACGAGGAAGATCTCGCCGCGCGCCTCGAAGGCCGTCCACTTGCCGTCGCTCGAGACGGCCATCGACTGGATCGTCTCCTTCGCCGGGACCGTCCGCTCGGCGAGGGCCCAGCGATCGCTCGGCACGTCGGCCGCGAGCGGCTCGACCCTGCCGGTCGCCGCGTCCATCCGGTAGAGGAGCCCCGCGCGCGTGAAGACGACCGTCTTCCCGTCGCACGACGGCGTCTGGACGTCGAAGTCGTCGAACGACGTCACCGCCGTCGCGGCCTTCGTCGCCGGGTCGAGCCGCCAGAGGTTCGCGATTCCCTTCGGGCCGCGGTCGGAGACGAAGAGGATCGAGCTTCCCGCCCACATCGGGTAGGAGTTCTTCCCGACGTAGTCCGTCAGCGGCGCGAAGCTCTTCGCGGCGAGGTCGTAGAGCCAGAGGTCCTGGTACTGGCCCCCCTTGTACCGCTTCCAGTAGTACTCCTCGTCCCCCTTGCGGGCGTAGGCGAGCTTCGTCCCGTCGGGCGAGAAGGCGGCGCGGACGCCCCGGTCGGGAGGGAGGCGCTCGGGGAGGCCGCCCTCGACGGACACGCTGTAGAGCTTCGGCACCGGGCGGAAGGTCGACTCGAAGCCGGAGCGGAAGACGACCTTCTTCCCGTCGGGCGTCCATTCGACGGGCACGGCGTCGCCGACGAAGGTGAGCCTCTTCGGCAGCCCCCCGGCGAGCGGCGCCAGGTAGACCTCGGCGGGGCCGTCGTAGGCGGCGCGGAAGGCGACCTGCTTGCCGTCGGGCGAGATCCGCGGGTACTCCTCGTTCCCGGGGTGGGTCGTCAGGCGCGCGGCGACGCCCCCGGCGAGCGGGACGCGGAAGAGGTCGCCTTCCCAGGAGAAGACGACGGTGTCGCCCTTCACGTCGGGCGTCCGCGCGAAGCGGGGCGTGAC
>JBDIBE010000150.1:0-7651 GCA_039812785.1 Thermoanaerobaculia bacterium
GTGAGGACGAGCGGCTCGGGCTCGGCGGCCGGCGGCTCGGGCTCGCCCTTCAGCTCGGCCTCGAGGCGCTTCTTGGCGCCCGCGATCGTGTAGCCCTCGTCGTAGAGGAGCTTCTTGATCCGCTCGATGATCTTCAGGTCGCGCCCGCTGTAGAGGCGCGGCCCCGCGTGGCCTTTCGGGGCGGCGAGGACCGGGAACTCGCTCTCCCAGTACTTGAGGACGTACGGCTGGACGTCCGCCAGCCGGCAGATTTCGGCCACCTTGTACCGGGCTTCCGCCGCCTCGATCTCGCTCACGCCGTGTGCTTCCTCCTGGAGGGTCCGCGCGGAGTTTAGACGATCGCTCAGTCGCCCCTTCGGACCACGAACTTCACCGGGACGCCGGCGAGGTCCCACTTCTCCCGGATCCGGTTCTGCAGGAATCGCTCGAAGGCGAAGTGGAGCGGCTCGTCGCGGTCGGAGAAGAGGCGGATCAGGGGCGGTTCGGAGGCGACCTGCACCGCGTAGCGGATCTTCAGCTCGCGGCCCGAACGACCCTTCGGGAGCTGCGCCTCGAAGGCCTGCTTGAGGACGCGGTTGAGCTCCCCCGTCGGCAGCTTCAGCGCCGAGCGCCGGGCGACGGCGTCGGCCTCGGGGAGGATCTTCGGGATCCCCGCGCCCGTCTTCGCCGAGACGGTGAGGAAGGCGGCGCCGCGCGTGAAGACGAACCGGCGTCGGACCTCCTCGCGGAGCGTCTTCTGGGCGACCGGGTCGTCGGCGAGGAGGTCCCACTTGTTCGCGACGAGGACGAGGCTCCGCCGCGCCTCCTCGGCGTAGCCCGCGATCGTCGCGTCCTGCGAGGTGATCCCTTCCGACGCGTCGAAGACGATGACGGCGATCCGGGCGCGCTCCATCGCCTTGCGCGCGGCGACGACGGAGAGGAGCTCGGCCGAGTCGGTCGTCTTCCCCTTCCGGCGGATGCCGGCGGTGTCGACGAGGACGTAGCTCTTCCCTCCCCGCTGGAGGAGGACGTCGACCGGGTTCCGCGTCGTCCCGGCGATCTCGGAGACCATGACCCTTTCGCCGCCGACGATCTGGTTGACGATCGACGACTTGCCGACGTTCGGCCGGCCGACGATCGCGACCGGGAGCCCCTCGACACGCGTCTCGGGGTCGAGGTCCTCCGGGAGGCGCTTCTCGAGCTCCTCGAGGAGCTCCTCGCTCCCGTTGCCGTGGACGGCCGAAACGCCGAACACGTCCTCGAAACCGAGCCGGTAGGCCTGCTCGAGCCCCTGCTCGGCCTCCTTGCGGTCGATCTTGTTCCAGGCGACGACGACGGGCTTGCCGAGCGCGCGGAGCCGGCCGGCGATCCGCTCGTCCTCGGGGAGGACGCCGTCGGCGCCGTCGAGGACGAGGACGAGGAGGTCGGCGTCGACGACGGCGTCGAGGGCCTTCTCGCTCGTCCAGGCGGCGAAGTTTCCGACGGCGTCGAGGTCGAGGCCGCCGGTGTCGACGAGGCGCCAGCGCCGGCCCGACTCCGTCGCGAGGTCGAGCGCGAGCGAGTCGCGCGTCATCCCGGGGCGGTCGTGGACGAGCGCCTTCCGCGTGCCGGAGAGACGGTTGAAGAGGGCCGACTTGCCGACGTTCGGGCGGCCGACGAGGGCGACCGAGAAGGCCCGCGCCCCCGAGGCCGGGAGGGCCTTCGGCGTCACCGGCGCCTCCGGCGGGGCGCCCCGCGCGGCGGCTTGCGGTCGTCGCGAGGGGCCTGCTCCTTCTTCGGGGCGCGCGCCGGCGCCCGCCTTTCCCCCGTTTCGCGGCCGCGCGCCGGCCGGGCCTCCGGCTTCGCGTATCGCCAGACCGGGGCCGCGGCCGCCGCCGCGCGCCGGGCGGGCGGCAGTCCGACGAGCTGGAAATCGAGGAGCCGCTTGTCGAAGTCGGCGCGGACGAGCTTGACGCGGAGGTGGTCGCCGAGGCGGTAGACGCGCCCGGTCGAGGCGCCGACGAGGCGGTGCTCGACGTCCTCGTAGCGGTAGTAGTCGTCGCCGAGGGCGTCCATCGGGAGGAGCCCGTCGGCGTAGACCCCCTCGAGGGTGATGAAGAGGCCGAAGGAGACGACGGCCGAGACGTAGGCCTCGAACTCCTCCCCCACCTTCTTCGAGAGGAAGACGAACTTCTTCCAGGCCTGCGCCT
Source organism: Thermoanaerobaculia bacterium (assembly GCA_039812785.1). GTDB lineage: Bacteria > Acidobacteriota > Thermoanaerobaculia > UBA5066 > UBA5066 > UBA5066. The sequence continues at coordinate 2,169 of JBDIBE010000150.1, forward strand.
CGCGCTCGGCCGACTCGGCGCGCCGCTCGCGCTCGGAGCACTGCGCCGAGGCGTCGGCGAGCCAGCGCTCGCGGCTCTCGGCTTCCGCCGCGGCGGGGCCCTTCCCCGAGGCGATCCACTCGCAGAGGGCGCGGTGGACGACGAGGTCGGGGTAGCGCCGGATCGGCGAGGTGAAGTGCGCGTAGTACTTCGCCGCGAGGGCGTAGTGGCCGCGGCACTCCGGGGCGTAGAGGGCCTTCTTCTGCGCGCGGAGGACGAGGTCGGAGACGAAGCGCTCCTCCGGCTTCCCTTCCGACTGGTCGATGATCTTCTGGAAGATGCGCGGCGAGACGGCGTCGTCGTCGGCGGGGATGTCGTAGCCGAGCGGCTCGAGGACGGCCCGGAGGTCGCCGAGCTTCCGCTCGTCGGGCCGGTCGTGGACGCGGTACATCGCCGGGGACGGGACGAAGAGGAGGTGCTTCGCGACGGCCTCGTTGGCGGCGAGCATGAACTCCTCGATGAGGCGGTGCGCCTCGTTGCGCACCTCCTTCACGATCGCGACGACGTCCCCCTTCTCGCCGAGGACGAGGTCGGCGTCGGGGAGGTCGAAGTCGAGCGAGCCGCGGTCGCGCCGCATCCAGCGGAGCGCGAAGGCGGCCTTTCGCGCCACGAGGAGCATCGGCCGCACGGCCGCGGGGACCTTCTCCTCCCCCGGCTCCTCGCCGGAGAAGAAGGCCGCGACGTCGGTGTAGGTGAGGCGCGCCCTGGAGAGGATGACGCTCCGGAAGAACTCGGCCTTCAGCGTCTCGCCCTTCGCGTCGAGGGTCAGGAGCGCGGTGACGGTGCGGCGCTCCTCGTGCGGGCGAAGCGAGCAGAGGTCGTTCGAGAGGCGCTCGGGGAGCATCGGGACGGCGCGGTCCGGGAAGTAGACCGAGGTGCCGCGCTCGAAGGCCTCGGCGTCGAGCGCCGTGCCGGGCCTCACGTAGTGGGAGACGTCGGCGATGTGGACGCCGAGCCGGAAGCCGCCGCCCGGGAGCTCCTCGACGGAGATGGCGTCGTCGAAGTCGCGCGCCGTCTCGCCGTCGATCGTGACGATCACCTCGCCCGTCAGGTCGCGCCGGCTCGCGCGCTCCTCGGGGCCGACCTCGCGCACGGCGCGCTTGGCGTCGTCGAGCGTCGCCTTCGCGAAGTCGCGGGGGATCCCCCACTTCCGCGCGACGACCTCGACGTCGACCCCCTCCTCGCCCGGGAAGCCGATGAGGTCGGTCACCTCGGCCTGCGCGAGGCGCTTCTCGTCGGGCCAGGAAGTGATCCGCGCGTCGACGTAGATGCCGTCGGCGGCGTCGAGGTCGAGCCCGTCGGGGATCCGGAGGAGCGCATCGATCTTCGTGTCGTAGGGGACGAGGACGACGCCGTCGGCGCTGCGCGAGATCCGGCCGACGACCGTCTCGCGGCGCCTCACGAGGACCTTCACGACGACGCCGACCTCGGCCGGGCCGCGGTACCCCGCGTGCCCCTTCGCCTTCTCGGGGCGGACGAGGACGAAGTCGCCGTCGAGGGCCGACCCGGCGCCTCCGCGGACGATGGGGAGGTCCGGGACGCCCGGCTGCCCTGAGAGGAGCCAGGCGCGCCCCTCGCCGCGGACGGCGATGCGACCCGCCTTCAGCCCCGTGAACTCGATGCGCGAGAGCTTCTCGCCGCGCGTCCTCACGACGAGGCCCTTGCGCTCGTGGGCGTCGACCTCCTTCCGGAGGTCCTCGAGGTCGTTCTCGGCGGGCGAGGGGCCGAGGAGCCCCTTGGCGAGGTCGCGGAAGGAGAGGATGCGCTGCCCGCGCGGCGCGAGCGCCGCGAGGACGCGGCTTTCGGGGGTCTTCTGGGTCACGGTGTCCTTTCGGGGGGCCCCGCCGGGGCAGGCCTCCGCCGCCGGGGGCGGGGAGGAGTGGTGCGAAAGGGGGGACTCGAACCCCCACGGCTTGTTAAGAGCCACAAGGTCCTGAGCCTTGCGCGTCTACCAGTTCCGCCACTTTCGCAAGCGGGAGCGGGAGGATACGACGCGAGTTCAGCGGCGTCAAACGCGGGAGGCGCTCCGGAACGGGCCTCGTCGCGCCCGGCCACGGTCACCCCGCGAGATAGGCGAGCGCCGCGGCGTCGTCGGGGAAGATCCGGATCAGCGTGTCGAGGCGCGTCAGCTTCAGGAGCGCGACGACCCGGTCCTTCGGGCGGACGATCGCCATCTTCCGCTCGCGCTCCTCGAAGCGCTGGAGGTACCCGATGAGCTCGCCGAGGCCGGTCGAGTCGAGCGTGTCGATCTTCTCGAAGTCGAGGAGCACGGGCCCCTCGTCCTCCTCGAGGACCTTCTCGAGGAACTCGGAGAACTGCCGCGCGCTCTCGCCGAGCTTGACGACCCCCTGGATCCTGAGGACCGTCGTCCCCTCGCGGCGCTCCCGGAAGATGATCACTTCCCTCCCCCTCCGGCGCGTTCGCGCTGCGCGACGAAGCGGCCGATCCGGTCCCGGTCGCGCGCGGAGAGCTCGAGGAAGCGGAGGCCGAAGACGGGGTGGAACGTCGCCCCCTCGTAGGCCCGCCGCGCGACCTGCCCCCGGCTCTTCACGGAGTCGGCGTCGCCCGGAAGGAAGAACTCCACGTCGACGACCCGCCCGACGTTCAGCTCGGCGTCGACCTCCGCGAGGAGGCCGTTCACCGAGACGTTGAGCGTCTTGCCGTGCGCCACGACGCCCGCGTCGCGCACCTCCCGGACCCGGACCATGGTGTTCACCTCGCGCCGGGCGGCGACCTCGGTGAGGCGGCGCGCCTTGTCGAGGAGCTCTCCTTCGGGGAACGGGGCGAGGAGGAAGTCGTTGATGCCGGAGACGAGGCACTCCTCGAGGTGCGTCGAGCCGGACGGCACGACGACCATGATCGAGACGCTCCTCCAGCGCGGGAGGGAGCGGAGGTGGCGGGCGGCCATGAGCCCGCCCTCGGGGCCGAACTCGTCCTCGACGACGACGAGGTCGACGGGGGGCGCGGCGGGGATCGCGTCGAGCCCCTCGAGAGTGCCGACGGGGGTCGTCAGGTAGGCGGCGGCCTCGAGGACCTCCGCGGCCCGCCCGAGCGGCCCCTCGCGCCGCCCCGCGAGGACGACGTGCTTCCTCACGTCCGCCGGAGTCACGCCGCCGCCCCCTTCTTCACGGTCACGGCGCCGGCGCAGACCCTCCGCCCCTCGCCGTCGGTGACGGTCCCCTCGAACCGCACGATCGGGCCGAGGACGCCGGCGATCCGCACGTCGACGTCGAGGAGGTCGCCGCTGACCGGCGTCCTCTCGAACTCGAAGCCCGAGACGCCCGCGAGGAAGCCGGAACGGCCGATCCCCGGGTCCCCTCCCTCGAGGAGGAGCGCCGCCTGGGCGACGACCTCCACGAGCGTGAGCGGCGGCAGGGCCTCCCCCTTCTCCGTCCGGCGTCCGCCGGCGGTGACGAGCGCGCGGACCCGGCCCTCGGCCGGCCCGCGCTTCTCCACCGTCCGCTCGACGAAGCGGAACGGGTAGACGTGGGGGAGGTCCTCCCGGAGGGGGCTCACGCGGCCTTCGACCCGATGAACTCGCAGAGTGCGTTCACGGAGGCGAAGGCCTTGACCCCCACCTCCTCGTCCTGGACCTTGATGCCGAACTCCTTCTCGATGCCGAGTACGAGCTCGAGGGCGTCGATCGAGTCGAGGCCGAGGCCGCTCGCGTCGTCCCCGAAGAGGGGCGCGTCGTCCCTGATGGTCTCCGGGTCGATCTCCAGCTTCAGCTGACGGACGATCAACGCCTTGACGCGCCCCTTCAGCTCTGCAACCTGCTCCATTACGCCTCCTTCCGGCGATGGCGGGGAGTATATCGGGGGAGGGATCCGCCGGGGCTCAGCCGACGAAGCCGCCGTCGACCCGGATCGTCTGCCCCGTCAGGTAGGCCGCCCCGTCGCTGCAGAGGAAGCCGACGAGCGGGGCGACGTCCTCCGGGACGCCGAAACGCCGGGCCGGGATCCGCTTCTTGAAATCCTCGCGAGCCTCCTTCGTCATGAAGGAGATCATCTCGGTCTCCACGAAGCCCGGGGCGATGCAGTTCACGGTGACGCCGTAGGGGCCGACCTCGGCCGCGAGCGACTTCGTGAAGGAGACGAGGGCCCCCTTCGCGGCGGCGTAGTTCGTCTGCCCCGCCGAGCCCATGAGCGCCGCGAGGGAGGAGACGTTGACGATCCGCCCCCACCGGCGGCGGAGCATCCCGCGGACGACCGCCTTCGTCGCCCGGAACGAGCCGCCGAGCGCCGTGTCGACGACCTCGTCCCACTGCGACTCGGGCATGAGGGCGAAGAGGCCGTTCTTCAGGGCGGCCGCGTTGTTGACGAGGACGTCGACGCCGCCCCGCTCCGCTTCGAGCCGGTCGGCGAGGGCGACGATCTCCCCCTTCGAGGTCGCGTCGGCCTTCGCGGCCTCGGCCGTCCCTCCCGCCTCGACGATCCGGCGGACCGTCTCGGCGCCGCCGGCCTCGTCCGACCGGTACGTGACGACGGCGTGGAAGCCGTCGGCGGCGAGCCGCTCGGCGACCGCCCTCCCGATGCCGCGGGAGCCGCCCGTCACGAGGGCGACCTTCCGTCGCTCGCTCACGTCGCCTCCTCCCTCGTCGCGGCCTCGCCCCTCTCTCCGGGCGCGACCGCCGCGAGCTCGGCCGCGAAGCGGGCGATGCCGACCGGCTCCTCGAGGACGTCCGCGCGCGACCGGCGAAGGGTCCATCGGTGCATCTTCGAGAGGAGGTCGCCAGGGCCGACCTCGGCGAAACGGGTCTCCCCCGCCGCGGCCATCGCGGCGAGGACATCGGCCCAGCGGGAGGCGTGCGCGATCTGCGTCCCGAGGACCAGACGGGCCTCCTCCTCGGAGCGGACGACCCGGCCGAGCATCGGCGCGTAGAGCGCGGCCCGCCCGGGCCACGTCATCCGGACCTCGCGGGCGACGAAGGCCGAGAGCTCGGAGGCGACGGGCTCGAGCGCGCTCGAGTGCATCGGCCAGGTCAGCGGGAGCGCTTCGGCCTTGAGGGAGCGTCCCGCGAGGCGGTCGAGGGCGCGCAGGAGCAGCTCGCGCCGCCCGGTCAGGACGATCTGCTGGGCCGCGTTGACGTTCCCGATCGCGAGCTCGCGCGGGTCGCGCGTGAGGCGCGCGATCTCGGCCGCGACCTCGGCCTCGGGGAGGCCGATGACGAACCCCATTCCCCCGGCCGGGGCGTGCGCGCGAAGCAGCCTCTCGGCCTCGAAGAGGACGTCGAGGGCCGCCCAGCGGTCGAGGACGCCCGCCGCGACGTAGGCGGCATAGGTGCCGAGGCTGTACCCGGCAGAGGCCGAGGGCTCGAGGCCGTGCTCCTCGGCGAGGACGTCGAGCGCCGCGACCGAGACGGCGAAGACGCCGACCTGGGCCGGGAGGTCGTCGTGGAGGTCGTGCCGCCCCTCGCCGAAGAAGACGGCCGGGACGTCGACGTC
>JBDIBE010000151.1:0-7543 GCA_039812785.1 Thermoanaerobaculia bacterium
CACCCGCCCCGGCCCCCGCCCTCGAGCCGGCCCCCGCTCCCGTCGTCGAGGCCCCGCCGGCGCCGAAGCCCGAGACCTCCACGACCGACGAGATCCTCTTCGACTCGGGCAAGAGCCGCCTGACGAACATCGCCAAGGCGATCCTCGACGGCGTCGCCCTCCGCCTGAAGAACAACCTCTCGGCGACCTGCTCGATCGTCGGCCTCGCCGACCCGAAGGAGAAGGGCGACCTCGCCGCCCTCTCCTCCGCCCGCGCGGAGGCCGCGAAGGACTACCTCGTCAAGCGGCACGGCATCGACGCCTCCCGGATCCAGACGGCCTCGAAGGGGACCGCAGAGGCGGGCGACGACCCGACGCGCAACCGGCGCGCCGTCGTCACCGTGACCTTCCCGTAGCCCCGCGCGCCTCCCGGCGCCTCCGAAAGCGGCCGGCCTTCGGGCCGGCCGCGCCCGTCTCGGGCGGGCGCGCTAAACTGGCCCCGCTTGGACAGCAGCGGATCCTTCACGACCGGAACGAGCCCCGCGATCGGCGGGGCTTTTCGTTCGCGCGCGCTCGTCGTCCTCGCGACGGCGGCCGTCGTCGGGCTCCTCTGGGCCGGCAAGGTCCTCTTCGTCACGCTCTTCTTCGCGCTCTTCCTCTCCTTCGCGCTCCACCCGTTCGTGGAGCTCCTCGAGAGGATCCGCGTCCCGCGCTCCCTCGCCGCGTTCGTCGTCCTCCTCCTCCTCTGCGCGCTCGTGGCGTTCTTCATCGTGAACGCGCTCGACCAGGGGCAGGCCTTCTCGCGCGACTGGCCCTCCTACGAGCGGAAGATCCAGGGGCTCACGGCGAGGGCGCGCGGCGTCTTCTCGCGGCTCGAGGAGGGGACGCGGCGCCTCTTCTCCGACTCGGCGAGCTCGGGCGTCCGCTCCGTCCGCCTCGAGGAGGGGGTCCTCGACTCGGTCTCGCGCGTCGTCCTCCAGGTGCGGACGGCCTTCTCGCTCCTCCTCTACACCTCGGCCGTCCCGATGCTCGCGTTCTTCATGCTGAAGGACCGCGAGAAGTACGCCGGAGCGGTCGCGCGCATCCTCCGCCGGGCGGGGGGCCGCGCGGCCTCGGACTTCGCCGCGAACGTCGCGCACGTCCTCTCGGGCTACGTCCTCGGCGAGCTCTTCGTCGTCCTCATCACCGCCTGCATCACGACGGCGGGGCTCCTCGTCCTCGAGGTGCCGTACAGCTACGTCCTCGGGCCGCTCGCGGGGCTCTGCGTCCTGCTGCCGTACGTCGGCGTCATCCTCTCGACGACGCCCGCCGTCTTCGTCGCCTTCCTCGGCACGGACGAGCCGTTCCTCGCGCTGAAGGTCGTCGTCTTCTACTCGATCGTGCAGTTCCTCGAGGGGAACGTCCTGACGCCCTTCATCGTCGGGAGCCGCGTTCGGCTCCACCCGCTCGCCGTCCTCGTCGCGTTCCTCTTCTGGGGGATCCTCTGGGGGCTCCCGGGCGCGATCCTCGCCGTGCCGCTCACGGCGACGATCAAGGTCGTCGGCGAGCGCTTCGAGAAGTTCGCGCCGTGGGCCGCGCTCCTCGGCGAGCGGACCCCCGACCCCGAGCCCGAGGAGGAGACCGCCGCCGCGGACGGCGAGAAGGGGAGCTGACGCCGTGTGCGGCCGCTACGTCCAGACGAGCCCGGCCGACGCCCTCGCGGCCCGCTTCGGGGCGCGCCTTCCGGAGGGGTTCGCGTGGACGCCACGCTGGAACGTCGCGCCCGCCACCCGAGCCCTCGTCGTGCGGGACGAGCCGGACGGGCCCGCGCTCGCGCTCCTCTCCTGGGGGCTCGTCCCCTCCTGGGCGAAGGACGAGGCGGGGCTCCGCCCGATCAACGCGCGCGCCGAGGGAATCGCCGGCAAGCCGATGTTCCGCGAGGCTCTGAAGCGGCGACGCGCGCTCGTCCCCGCCGACGGCTTCTACGAGTGGAAGGCCGCGGGGAAGGCGAAGACCCCGTGGCACTTCCGCCTCGCGGGGGGCGGGCCCTTCGCCTTCGCGGGGATCTGGGAGCGGCGCGAGGCGCCCGGCGCGGAGCCGCTCGAGACGTTCGCGATCCTCACGACGGAGGCGAACGCGCTCGTCGGGGAGGTCCATGCCCGGATGCCGGTGATCCTCGACGGGGAGGCCGAGGCGCTCTGGAGGCGCGCCGGGGCGCTCTCGGCGGACGAGCTCGCGCGCTGCGTCCGTCCGTACGACGCCGCGGCGATGGAGGCGTGGCCCGTCTCGACATGGGTGAACGCGCCCGGCCGCGAGGGACCGCGCTGCGTCGAGCGAGGGTGAGGGCGCCCGGCGGGCTCGCGTAGACTGCCCCCGATGCACCCCGCCTTCCGCGCCGCGTACAACGCCGCCTTCACCCCGCAGCTCGCCCGCGGGCAGGCGGAGGACCTCGCGCGCCGCGCCGGGGCCGAGGCCGGCTTCCGGCTCGCCGAGACGCCCGTCTTCCTGACGCGCGAGCTCGAGGAAAGGCTCGCATCGGCCGCGCACGGCATCCTCGCGCAGATCTCGCGGCCGGAGGCGCTCGCGCGTCTCCGCCGGTCCGTGCCGCCGGAGTGGGACGCGCCCGGCATGGACGCCCTCCCGACGCTCGCGCAGGTCGACCTCGCCGTCACGCGCGGCGCCGACGGCTCGCTCGAGCCGAAGCTGATCGAGCTGCAGGGCTTCCCCTCCCTCTCCGCCTTCGAGGTGCTCCAGGCCGACGCGTGGAGCGCCGCGCTCGAGGGGATCCCGGGCCTCCCCGCGGGCGGCTGGAGCCCGTTCTTCTCGGGGCTCTCCCGCGAGGGGTTCCTCGACCTCCTCCGGCGGACGATCGTCGGGGGGCGCGACCCCGAGAACGTCGTCCTCCTCGAGCTGCGCCCCGAGCGCCAGAAGACCTTCGTCGACTTCGCCGCGACCCGGCTCCTCGCCGGCGTCGACACCGTCTGCGCGACCCAGATCGAGAAGGAGGGGCGGAGGCTCTTCCGGCGGAAGGACGGCCGGCGCGTCCCGATCGAGCGGATCTACAACCGGATCGTCTTCGACGAGCTCGCGCGCTCCGGCGAGACGCTGCCGTTCGACTTCCGCGACGACCTCGACGTCGAGTGGACGCCCCACCCGAACTGGTTCTGGGCCTGGTCGAAGGCGGCCCTGCCGCTCCTCGACCACCCGGCGGCGCCGCGGGCCCGCACGCTCGACGCGCTCGGGGCGCTGCCGGAGGACCTCGAGTCCGGATGGGTCCTGAAGCCCCTCTTCTCCTTCGCCGGCGGCGGCGTGAACGTCGACCCGACCGCGGACGACGTCGCGCGCGTCCCGCCCGCCGACAGGGGCGCCTGGTGCCTGCAGGAGAAGATCCGCTACGAGCCGTGCCTCGCGGCTGCCGACGGCGGAGGCGTGAAGGTCGAGATCCGGATGATGTTCTTCCGGCCCGACGACGCGCCGTCGTTCACGCTCGGCCTCAACCTCTGCCGCCTCTCGCGCGGGAAGATGCTCGGCGTCGACTTCAACAGGGACTTCACCTGGGTCGGCTCGTCCGTCGCCCTCCGGCCGCTCGCCGGATGGTGACGCAGCGCACACGTACGGCTTGACACGGCGGCGCGGCGCGGGGATCTTCGGGCAGAACCGACGGGAGGGTCACTTGCCGCAGAACCTGAAGGGGCTCAAGGTCCTTTTCCTCGTCGCGCCGAAAGGCGTTCCGGACGACGAGATCGCCAGGCCGCGGAAGATCCTGGAGGCGGGAGGCGCCGAGATCGTCTTCGCCTCGGTGACGGCCGGTCCCGTCACGACGCAGGGCGGCGCGACGATCGAGGCCGCGGGCATCGTGGAGCTCCGGCCGACCGACTTCGGCGGCGCGATCGTGCCGGGCGGGCCCGGCGCGGCCGAGCTCGCCGCGAACGGGATCGCGCAGAAGTTCGTCCGGATGGTCGCCCACGACGGCAAGCCGGTCGGGGCGCTCTCGCAGGGGGTCCTCTTCCTCGCGAAGTCGGACCTCCTCGAGGGGAAGGCCGCGACGACGTGGGTGACCCCCGACGCCCTCCGGACGCTGAAGGACGGCGGCGCCCGCTTCGAGAAGAAGCCGGTCGTCGTCTCGGGAGGGATCGTCACCTGCGACGGCGCCGCCTCCGCCGAGGCCTTCGGCAACATCTACGCCGAGGTCCTCGACGGCTCGCGGACCCGCTCGGGCCGCATCACGCGCTGAGCGGCGGGGCGTCCGGGCCGCCAGAGCGGGCGCGCGGCCGCGCCGCGGTCAGATCCTCGCGAGCGCCGCGCCCCAGTGGAGCCCCGCGCCGAGCGCCGTGAAGCCGACGAGGGCGCCGGACGCGATCCGCCCCTCGGCCGCCGCCTCGTCGAAGACGAGGGGAAGCGTCGCGGCCGTCGTGTTCCCGTACTTCTGGATGTTGTTGAAGACCTTCGCGTCCGGGAGGCCGAGCACCTTCTGCACGGCCTCGTTGATCCGGAGGTTCGCCTGGTGCATCAGGAGGAGGTCGAGCTCGTCGAGCGCGTGGCCGGTCCTCGCGAGGACGTCGCGGACGGCCTCCGGCATGAGCTGGCTCGCGAGCCGGAAGACCTGCCGCCCCTCGACGATCGGGATCGTCCCGAAGCTCTCGAACATCTCCGGGGTGAAGTAGGGGCGCGACTTGCAGCCGCCTCCGGGGACGTGGAGCTTGTCCCAGTGGTTCCCGTCCGTCTTCATGACGAAGCCGAGGAAGCCGCGGCCGTCGCCCGACTCGTTCGCCTCGAGGACCATCGCCCCCGCGCCGTCGCCGAAGAGGACGGCCCGGTCGCGCATCGAGGTCGCCTTCGCGAACCACCCGGGGTCGCACGGCCCGGGGCTCCTCCCGAGCATGACGTCCCAGACGTCCTCCGGCCACGGCATCAGGCCCGAGTGGACCTCCGCGCCGACGAGGAGGACGCGGTTGCAGGCGCCCGAGCGGATGAAGGCGTCCGCGGTCTGGAGCCCCGAGAGGAAGCCGGCGCACTGCATCCGGATGTCGAGGGCGTGCGTCGTCGAGAGGCCGAGCCGGGCCGCGAGGAGGCCGCCGCTGCCGGGGAAGTAGTGGTCGGGCGTCATCGTCGCGAAGACGATGAGGTCGACGTCGGAGGGCGCGAGGCCCGCCTTCGCGAGGGCGGTGCGGGCGGCGTGCTCGGCGAGCTCGGCCGGGCCGACCCCGCGCTCGACGAAGCGGCGCTCGCGGATCCCCGTTCGCGGCACGATCCACTCGTCGGACGTGTCCATGATCCGCGAGATCATCTCGTTCGTGACGACCTGCGGCGGGACGTAGCTGCCGGAGCTGCGGATGACGGTCGTTCTCTGGGCGGCGCTCATGCGGGCGGGGGAGTCTAGCAGGGGGCTCCCGGCCCCTGGCCCGGGAGCGCTAACGCTCCGGGCCGTCACGCCCGGTCCGGAGGCGCGCCACCGTGGCGCCCCAGCCGCCTCCTTCCGGGGGAGCGTCGCGGAACTCCTCGACCAGGGGCGAGCGGCCGAGGACGGCGCGGACCGTCCGCCGCTGGGCGCCGATCCCGCGGCCGTGGACGATCCGGACCTCCCGCAGGCCCCGCGCGGACGCCTCGCGGAGGTACTCCTCGACGACAGAGGCCGTCTCGGAGGGGCGGAACGAGTGGAGATCGATCACGTCGCCGATCGGGACCTCGACGGGAACGTCCTCTTCGGTGCCCACTCGCACAGTGTAGGGCCGGCCCTCCGGTTGAACGCGCCGCCCCGCGGGCGGAGAATCCCCGGACTACGGAGGTTCGAGAGATGAAGAAGCCCCTCGTCGTGGCGCTCGGCCTGGTGACGGCCCTCGCCTCGCCCGCCGCGCTCGCGGCCGCCAAGCCGCGCGTGGCCGTCATCGAGTTCAAGGACAAGACCTCTCACTACTACTCCTGGTACGAGGCCGGGCGCGCGGCCCAGGACATGTTCGTCACCGAGCTCGTCAAGAGCGGGAAGTACCGCGTCATCGACCGCGAGCAGCTCGCCGCGCTCATGCAGGAGAAGAACCTCTCGCTCTCCGGCGACATCGACCCGAAGACCGCGGTGAAGGCGGGCAAGCTCCTCGGCGTCGAGTACTTCGTCACGGGCGCCCTCACCGAGCTCGGCGTCGCGAACCGCGGCGCGCGCGTCCCGGGGATGTTCGGCATGCCGTCCGTCCGCGTCGGCTCGCAGAAGATGGACGCCTCCATCGACGCCCGGATGATCAACACGACGACCGGCGAGATCGTCTGGGCCGACACGGCGAAGGAGGAGACGTCCGACGCGAGCGTCTACGTCGCCGGGGCCGGCGGCGGCGTCGAGGACCAGCGCAAGCTCGACCGCGTCCTCCGCCCCGTCGTCGTCAAGCTCGCCGCCTCGATGGCGAAGGCCGAGGCCCCGACGAGCGGGCTCGGCGGCTCCGGAGACGCCTCGGGCGTCGCCGGCAAGATCGCGAAGGTCGAGGGGGGCTCGGTCTTCCTCAACGTCGGCGCGGAGGCCGGCATCAAGGAAGGCGACGCCTTCGACGTCTACCGCGTCGGGAACGTCATCAAGGACCCCGACACCGGCGAGGTCCTCGGCTCGGACGAGACGAAGGTCGGGCGCGTGAAGGTGACGAAGGTCCTCGGGGCCCGCCTCTCTTCGGCCTCCGTCGTCAGCGGCTCGGGCTTCAAGCCGGGCGACACGATCAAGAACTGACCGCGTCGGTCCTCGCGGGGACGGGCGGAAGGGCGCGGCGGGAGACCGTCGCGCCCTTCCTGCGTCCGGGTCGCCGCCCTACCGGCGCGAAAGGAGCTGGCAGGCCTCGCGCATGCCCTCGTCGCACCCCTGGCGGAGGAGCGCGTTCGCCTTCCTGCCGTCGCGGACCTCGACGGCGCGGAGCGCCCGCGCGAAGAGGACCGCCCTGTTCTTCGGGGCGCGCTCCGCCGCCGCCTCGAGCTCCTCGTCGAGGTCGCCCCGGACGTCGCCGAAGGCGAGGCCGAGGATCCAGTTGGCGTCGGGGCCCGGGTGGGAGCCCTTGCCGCGCATCACCGTCCGCACGAAACGGAGGACGCGCCCCCCGGCCGCACCGGCCGAGTCGACCTCGAAGGCGCGCTGGAGCTGCTGCCAGGCGGTCATGTTCTCGCCGTTCAGGAACGCGCTCCCGGCGCGCGTGTAGAGGTCGATGAAGCGCGCCTCCGGCTCCTCGCGCGAGGAGGTGATCTCGCGCGCCGCCCCGCCCGCCTCGGCGAGCGCCTCGCGCGTCAGCTGCCCCTTCGTCCTCGATGTGTCGAGCGGCGCATAGGCCCTCTCGACCTGCGTGTCGAGCGACCAGCCCCCGCCGTCGACGAGGGCTTCGCGCGGCGGGAGCGGGAGGTCGCCCGCGAGGGAAGGCGCCTCGCCTCCCGGCCCGCCCATCGGCGATACGTCGGCCTGCGCCGAAGTCCCGGCCGGCGCGCGCCGCCCGGGCTTCGGCCTCTCCCCGGCCGGCGTCTCCGGCGACGGGGCGGCCTCCGTCACCTGCCCCATCGGCGCCTCGGCCGGGGCGGGCGTCGCGACCGCATCCGGCGTCGGCTCGGGCGCCCCGGCGTTCCCGAACGC